>JAAYIG010000058.1 GCA_012523595.1 Fibrobacter sp. | reverse complement strand
CGCATTTTTTCAACCCTTTCGCAAAACGGGAAAGGAAATCGAGCCTGTCGTCATCATCGATAAAGAGTTCTTTTCCCTCAACAGAGTGCGCCATTATGTGGAAAAGAGAGCCAGGCGATTCTATACGGGCCATTCGAGGCATATTTTCCTCCGGCGAAAGGATGAGATGGATGTAAGGTGGAGGTAAGGAGATGCAAATTCTGGGCCGAAGGAAAATCAGAGATAAAAAATGGTCCGTCCCTGAGGAGGAGGAAAAAAAGTTAGTCCGTCCCTCACCCAAAAAAAACAGGGCAGATGCCACCACCTGCCCCACAAAAACCAAAAAGAAAAAAATGGTCCGTCCCTAAAAAACCGGAAAAATCACTCCAGCTCCTCAATCGCAATCAACGGCTGATCCTTTTCAACCACCTTACCGTCAGCCGCCAGTATCTTTATAATCCTGCACTTCACAGGGGCGGATATCTCATTAAAAAGCTTCATCGCCTCTACAATACACACCTTCGCTCCCTTCTCAACTAAATCTCCCTCTTTGACAAATTTTGGTTTCTCAGGACCAGGAGAAGAATAGAATGTACCGACAAGTGGTGAATTGATCGTCTTCTGATTGATATTTGTTACATCAGCAGACGCTTCTGCCTTCTTCTGCTCAGGTGCAGGGGCAGGAGCAACAGGCTGAGCTGTCTGGGCAGTAACAACCGGTGCAGAAGGAGCTAATGCAGGAGCCGCAACAGTGGAGGAAGTGGACCCCGTTGCTTTTATTGCAATCTTGAACTCTCCCCTGCTGAAAATGAGTTCCTCTAAAACCAGCCCGCTTATTTTCTCTGTTATCTCTTTTGTGATTCCCTGAAAATCCGGTGGAAGACTTATTGGAGCCGCTGAAACCTGAGCCGAAGTTTCCTGCTGAGTCTTTACAACTTCTGCCTCCTTTTTCACCTCCTGCTTAAGCTTCTTCAGTTCAAGATCAACAGGTGTTTCAGGCCGTGATTCAGGTGCAAGCGCCCGCCATTTGAAATATTCCAACGCAGGTTCAGGTAAAAGAATGTAAGAAATGATATCTTCTTCATGCTCGATAAGTTTTGGATCAATGGCATCTGTGGATTTCGGAAGCATCGGCTCTAACCGGTCCGCCGGTCTATATGTGATCGGCTTTTCATCACCCAGAATCTTCTTAATCAGTTCTTCAGAAATCGGTGCCGGTGACCTTCCGTACAACCCTCTTACATAATCTTTCACTTCATTCGGAATTATCTTGTAACGTTCTCCGGAAATAACATTCATAACAGCCTGAGTCCCCACTATCTGACTTGTGGGCGTCACCAGGGGCGGGAACCCAAGATCCTCACGAACTCTTGTAACCTCTTTAAGCACCTCAGGAAGTTTGTCAAGCGCTTTCTGCATCTCTAATTGTGACCTGAAGTTAGATATCATACCTCCGGGTATCTGATGCAGCAGAATTTCCGGATCGATTATCGCCATCGGGGCATTGGACGGCCTCCGCTTGGGAGACAGTTCAGCAAAATATCTCGCCACCTTTTCCAGTGCCTCCATGTCAAGGCCCGCTGAGTAATTAGTCTCAGCAAATATGGCCGCCATCGTCTCAACCGGCGGCTGCGATGAAAAACCAGCCATGGAAGAGATAGCACAGTCAATTGCACCAGCACCAGCCCTCACTCCCTCAACATAGGTGGCAATAGCCATTCCCGAAGAGGCATGACAATGAATCTGAATCGGAATATTCAGTTCCTTAATGAGCGCACGAACAAGCCGCTCAGCAGAGATCGGAGAAAGAATACCAGCCATGTCTTTAATGCAAAGGGAATCAATCCCCAGATCAACCTGCTCTTTTGCATACTGTACATATTTTTCAACAGTGTGCACTGGAGAGATGGTATAACACAAAGTACCTTGTGCATGGCCGCCATGCTTCTTGACAGCTTTCAAAGCAGCTTCCAGGTTTCTGGTGTCATTAAGAGCATCAAATACCCGGAAAATATCTATACCGTTTTCGCAGGCGAGTGCAACAAACCTGTCAACAACATCATCAGCATAATTCCTGTAGCCGACCAGATTCTGTCCGCGCAGAAGCATCTGCAAAGGTGTGTTTTTAGCCTTGGCCTTGATCATCCTCAGCCGTTCCCAGGGATTTTCCCTCAGGAATCTCAAACACACATCAAATGTAGCCCCTCCCCAGCATTCCAGAGAGTAAAAGCCAACATTGTCTATCACATCGATTATCCGCAGCATATCATCAGTTCTCATCCTCGTAGCCCACAAGGACTGATGAGCATCACGAAGAGTGGTATCAGTGATACGAAGCGGAATCTTATGCAGTTGATCTTCTGTAGGGTTCTGATTTTTCTTGGTCACAGGATTCTCCGTTTATTTGTTGAATTTTCCCATTGCGGAATACTTCTCAAATCGTTTAGAGATAAGCTTAGCTGGTGACAACGATGTTAACTTCTTGAGATGCTTCAAGATAGCTGTTTTCACCTCTTGTGCAGTCTTAAGCGGGTCGGTATGAGCACCACCTGGAGGTTCAGGAATGATCTCATCGATTATATCGAGTTCCAGCAGTGATTTGGCAGTGATCTTCAGTGCTTCGGCAGCCCTTGAGGAGAAAGATGCATCACGCCAGAGTATGGATGCGCAGCCCTCAGGAGAGATCACAGAGTACACTGCGTGATTGAGCATCAGCACTACATCCCCTACTCCAATTCCCAAAGCACCACCGCTGCCACCTTCACCTGTTACAACAGAGATGATCGGCACCTCGATTTTTGCCATTTCGGTCAGATTTCGGGCAATAGCCTCGGCTTGCCCTCTCTCCTCAGCATCAAGACCCGGATAAGCTCCGGGAGTATCGATAAAGGTTACAACCGGAACATTAAATGTTTCCGCTAACCTCATCAATCTCAATGCCTTACGGTAGCCCTCGGGCCTGGCCATTCCAAAATTGCGCTCCACATTTTCTTCTACATTTTTACCTTTATTATGGCCGATCAGCATCACTTTTTCCTGATCCAGGAGGGCAAAGCCGCCAATCAAGGCACGATCATCACCAAAACAGCGATCACCGTGGAACTCCATAAAGCCGGTAAATATGTTTTGAATGTAGTCCATCAATATGGGGCGACGGGGATGACGTGCAACCTGAACCGTCTGCCAGGGAGTCAGATTTTCATAAATCTCTTTCTTTTGCTCAATCAGCTTTTGTTCTAATTCATAAAGCTGAGCAGAAAAATCCCCCTTATTCTCCGTGCTTATGTTCTTAAGCTTCTCGACGGCCTTTTCCATCTCGGCAATCGGCTTTTCAAAATCAAGTTCACGTTCCATTTCAGATCCTTATCGGTTATAAAAAGAAAGGATTTTGTGGAGAGTCTCTTTGAGATCTTTCCTGTGAACAACCATGTCTACAAATCCATGATCGAGTAAAAACTCGGCAGTCTGGAACGAATCAGGCAGTTTCTGCTTGATTGTCTGCTCTATCACCCGTCTTCCTGCGAAACCAATCAAAGCTCCTGGTTCAGCAAGATTTACATCTCCTACAGTAGCATAAGATGCTGAGACTCCACCGGTAGTAGGATCAGTCATCACGGATATGTAGGGCAACTTCTTTTCATTCATCCGTGCTATGCCAGCACAAGTTTTGGCCATCTGCATAAGAGAAAGAATTCCCTCATGCATCCTGGCTCCACCAGAAGCAGAAAAGACGATGTATGGGAGGCGATGCTCACAGGCGTAATTTGCCGCAAGAAGGATCTTCTCCCCTGTTGCAGAGCCAAGGCTCCCACCCAGAAAGCGAAAATCCATTACTGCGATTACAGCCGATGTGCCGCATATCTTCCCTGTACCAGTTATCACTGCCTCATTCAATCCAGTTTTCTTTTTAGCCTGATCCACTTTCTCAGTATAAGGTCCCTTTCCATCAACAAATGAAAGGGGATCAGATGGGCAGATTGTCTCATTGAATTCCTTGAAGGTGCCGGAATCAAAGGTGATGCCGATTCTCTCGTAGGCAGTGAGTTTTCCATGCCAGTTGCACTTGGGACAAACGCTCATATTGTTCAGAAAATCCTGCTTGAAAACATGAGCATTGCACGACTGGCATTTGACCCAGATATCATCTGCCAATTTTTTCCGGGCTTCGCGCTCCGACTTGGTTTTAATAAACCAGGGCATTGTAAGCCTCCTGTAAATTCAGATAATAATCACCTGAATTAGTAAAATTATGCTTTTTTCAATCTTGACTCAAGAGCTTCAAGCTCTTCCCAGAGTTTTTTGGGAAGCCTGCAGCCAAAAGTAATATAATGCTCCTTTATAGATTCAACTTCTTTTAACCATTCCTGCGAATTGATCTCCAGCAATTCTCTGATATTTGATTCAGATATCTGCAATCCCTGCACATCGATGTCATTCATTTGCGGGACATATCCAATGGGGGTTTCTACTGCATCAACCTCCCCCTCCAAACGCTGGAAGATCCATTTAAGCACACGACTGTTATCGCCATAGCCGGGCCACAGCCATTTTCCATCTGATGATTTGCGGAACCAGTTAACATAGAAAATTCCAGGCAGTTTATCCGGACTCGATTTCTGGCCCATGCTGATCCAGTGCTGGAAGTAATCTCCCATGTGATATCCGCAGAACGGAAGCATCGCGAAAGGATCACGACGGATTGTGCCGGCCTTTAAATCCAGAGCAGCAGCAGTAACTTCTGATCCAACAATCGATCCCATGAACACACCATGCTCCCAGTTAAAGGCCTGATGAATCAGCGGGACTGTGCTTGGACGCCTTCCTCCAAAGAGAAACGCACTGATGGGAACACCTTCTGGATCCTCCCATTCCGGAGCAATTGCCGGACATTGAACCGCCGGAGCAGTGAAACGGGCATTAGGATGAGCCGCAGGCTTGGCTGCTGTTGCAGTATTCCACTCCATTCCGGTCCAGTCAATAAGCTTCCCGGGTGCATCATACCCTATCCCCTCCCACCAGACATCTCCATCGGATGTAAGGGCGACGTTGGTAAAGATAGTGTTCTTGCCGATGGATTTCATCGCATTAGGATTGGATGACATAGATGTTCCGGGAGCGACACCAAAGAAACCCGCTTCCGGATTGATAGCATAAAGACGTCCGTCTTTTCCAAATTTCATCCAGGCGATATCATCGCCAATGGTCTCCACTTTCCATCCAGGAATGGTGGGAATCAACATGGCCAGATTTGTCTTTCCACAGGCACTGGGGAAAGCCGCGGCTACATATCTTTTCTTTCCCTGAGGATTGGTAATACCCAGAATAAGCATGTGTTCAGCCAGCCAACCTTCATCACGGGCAATTGAGGATGCGATACGAAGAGCCAGACACTTTTTCCCAAGCAGCGCATTTCCTCCATAACCTGACCCATAGGACCAGATCGCCCGTTCTTCCGGAAAATGGGATATATATTTCTTGTCAATCGGAGCACATGGCCACTTCCCACCATCTTTTTCACCGTTTGCAAGCGGTTTCCCGATAGAGTGCACACAAGGGATAAATTCACCATCATCCCCCAATACTTCAAGAACTTTAGAACCGACCCTCGTCATTATAGCCATATTTACCACAACATAAGGAGAGTCTGTAATCTCAACCCCAATTTTGGAAATGGGAGAGCCAATAGGTCCCATGCTGAAAGGAATAACATACATCGTCCTTCCCTTCATACATCCTTTATAAAGTCCCTTCATTGTTTCCTTTAATTGGACTGGGTCGATCCAGTTATTGGTAGGTCCGGCATCTTCCTTACTCTTTGATGCTATATAGGTACGGTTTTCTACCCGTGCAACATCGGAAGGATCTGAACGGAAAAGATAACAGCCGGGCAATTTCTCAGGGTTAAGAGGTGTTGCAAGCCCCTCCTCAACCATCAACTTAAGTAATCTGTCATACTCAGCTTTTGACCCATCAACCCATTCGACCGATTCGGGTTGACATAATTCAGTCCACTCTTTAACCCAGTTGAGCAATTTCTGATTAGACATAAAACCCTTTCGAAAAAGAAATTTCTTTCAGGCAAAAAAAAGACCAGAGAAATGCGGTTGCAGTTCTTTGGTCCCCTCACTTCCGCTCTGCCCTGTTCCCAAGGCCAGATAGACTTGATAAAACCTTATTTTCCGGCCTATATCAGAGCTGACCAGAAATTATTGTCATCCCGATATCAACCGAAATAATAAAGATATAAAAGAACTGAACTCTGATCAAGGGAAATGAATACAGATATTCATCCCGGGACGATTTGGTTATTTTAATGATTTAAGTCAGGATTTCTTCTCAGAGGTAATTCCAGGACTTAACACAAAGGTAATTTTGTGACTGAGATAACAACTAAGTCACAAACTCTCCTCACAGGGGAACAATTAGACCAAACCTTAATCTGCTCAAAGCGGACTCCAAGGTAATTATCCTATCTCCGGGGCCCGATCCAATGAAAAAACAATCAGTTTTTCACCAGTAATAGTACTTACATCCGTATGCAGGCTTCTGATTTTACGGCGAGTGATTCCTTTAATCATATCCTCGAGCAATGAGCGCCCGTTTTCGATGAGTTCTATCCGTACCTGTTTAATCAATTCTCTGGCACGAACATTACGATCTGATTTTACCAGATTCAGTTCCGCTTTAGTAAGCACGCCTTTAAGCCTGACAATGACCATGTCATCGACAATATAAGTCCTTATTTCAAGCGGTCCCCGCCCCATGTGCTCCTTTTCAAAACGAGTAAGAGCATCGGAGATCTCCGCTTCAAGTTGTCCTTTACTTTTTTTCAATGTTCCCCTTATCATAATGCAAAATTAACCCGACACTTCTTAATTGTAGACTTTATACAATTATATACTTATTTTATGCTGTAAGTAACTATATAGATGCCTGAATTATCAGACCACTAATGTTTACTTGTTGATTAACCTGAACAGTTGTAATATAAATCAGATCATTTGTTTATATAAGGCTTCTATTTAAAACCTGATACCAGAATGCACCGTAATATTTTTTCTATTCTTACCAGACTCAACAATTTAACATCAAAACAAACTTACCTCCTGGCCTCTCTGGTATTCCTGATCAGCGCTTTTGTTGTTGCTGCTGGTTACTTTTTTCTCAGTCTTACTCTTACTGTTATCCTGTCCCTTCTCTCAGCTTCATTCTGCGCCATTTTGACGATCGGATTACAGAAAACCATATCAGAATACGCACAGAAAGTCTCTAAAGGGGAACTGATTACGCGCAGGTTCCAGAATATTTCCAAATACTTTGAAAGTATTCTTCAGGATTCCACGGATATAATCTTTTCCATGGATACAGATGGTTACATTCTGAAATTCAGCAAGGGCTCACAGCTTCATTTTGGCTACACCCAGGAAGAGATCGTGGGGAAACCGCTCTCCTGCCTTTTTGAAAATGAATCAGATCAGCGGAAAGTCCTCAGTACGGTTCTCATGTCGGGGAAATCAGTAAATGAAGAAATAGCGATGAAGACAAAAAGCGGAGAAACAATTCTGGTTGATTTGAGCATGTCGGAGATGAAAAGCGACAACAACCAGATAATCGGTCTTGTCGTAACAGCCAAAGATATAACTGAGAAGAAAAAACTTCTGCTTGAACTTGAAAAGAAAAACGAACTGCTGAGCAAGCTTGCCATTACAGATAATCTTACAAACCTTTACAACTCACGATATTTCCATGATCAGATCAAGCGGGAATTGACCCGTATTAAACGAAATCCATCTCTGAAACTGTCTCTTATTCTGCTGGACATCGATCATTTTAAGGCTCTTAATGATACAGAGGGCCACCAGAAGGGAGATGAGGTCCTTCGTTTTTTAGGCCAGGTGATCAAATCCTGCATACGTCAGGATATCGACACCGGAGCACGTTATGGTGGTGATGAATTTGTAATAGTTCTGCCCGATACTGATAAATCCCAGGCTGTAGTAGTTGCAGAGAGAATTCAGAAACAGTTTGGAACTCTGAAGTTTGGTAAAACGAGTCTTTCAGTCGGTATCACCGAGGCCATACCCGGTGAGGATCAGGAGTCTCTTATAAAGCGGGCTGATGAAGCGATGTACCGCTCGAAAAAAGAGGGACGGGCAAGGATTTCTGTTTACGAACTGAACTGAACCGCCGTCAAATTCTAACACCCGTAACCCATCTTTGCACAAAACATCGCTATCGCTCCTGATACGGCAACATTAAGAGATTCTGCGTTACTGCTTATCGGTATTCTGAATTTTTTTTCTGAGAGCTTCAGAATCTCAGCGGTCAGACCTGATCCCTCATTCCCCAGTGCAACTACCATTTTTTCTGTTCGGGAGAAATCGATACCCGAATCTCCTTTTACATCTGCTGAAAGAATAGAATACCCCATCTGTTTCAGCGATGATGCGATCTGAAGGTAGTTGTCAGAGCGTCTTATCCACAACGACAAAACTGTTCCGGCTGTAGCCTGTACGGCTTTTGGAGAAAAAGGGTCAGCAGACTGAAGCGACAGTAAAGCACCCGAAAAACCGAATGCAACAGCAGTGCGGAGCAGAGTGCCTATATTTCCGGGGTCCTGTATGTTTTCAAGGAGCAGGATCTTTGAACCGGGCTCAGGGGGCAATCCAGAACTGTATGTTTCAGAAGGAAGCTTCACTACAGCAATTATGCCCTGAGGAGCTCTGGCATTGCTTATTGAGAGGAATTGAGAACTTGAGATCTCCCGGACAGGACATCCAAACCGATCCCCATCAATGTTCATTCCCCGGGTAATCAGGATCTCATCGATACTACCTTTAACAGAGGAAACCTGTTCTATCGCCTTTACACCTTCAAGAAGAAAAAAGCCGCTTTCAACACGCTCTTTCATTCTTGAAAGAGACCTGTACCATTTAAGGGATCTCAGTATAATCTCCTCCTGAAAAACCAGCAGCTATTCTCCCTCAGAATCGACAAACCAGAGTAATCCCTCTATCCACTGCTTTACAATGCACAGAATGTCACATGTTTGATACTGCCGGTCAGTAAATATGATAAAAATACAAAAGGAGAAGACTTCTGTCTTCTCCTCGACACTATAGTGATATCTGATTCGGAAAGGCTATTTCTTTTCTTTGATACGAGTTGACTTTCCAGTCCTTCCGCGCAGGTAAAAAAGCTTTGCCCTGCGTACTCTTCCCCGCTTTAAAACTTTGATATCTGAGACAAGAGGTGAATAAACGGGAAAAATTCTCTCCACATACACATTATTGGAAGATTTTCTGACAGTAACAGTAGTCCCTGTCCCTGTTCCCCGTGTCTGAATCACAACACCCTGGAATTGCTGAATTCTTTCCTTCTCACCTTCTTTAATACGGAAAGAAACAGTAATGGTATCTCCAGGACCGTAATCGACCTTACGGTTCGCCATCTGTTTTTTTTCGATTGACCTCATTAACTCCTGCACAGATACCTCCTCACGAATCTGATGAATTATTCCTTTATCGTTTTATTTTCTTTCACATACTTTTCCCACAAATCGGGACGTTTGTTCCTTGTTAATTCGATAGACATTTCCTCCTGCCATTTCAGGATATTTGCATGATGGCCACTCAGAAGAACCGGCGGCACTCTCATATCCTCAAACTCCTCAGGGCGGGTATACTGCGGATGACTCAGCAATCCACTGTAAAAAGTGTCCCCTTCTGCACTGTCTCTATTCCCCAGCACACCGGGAATCAGCCTTGTAATCGCATCAACCAGCACCATGGCAGGGATCTCACCTCCGGAGAGGACATAATCCCCGATCGATATCTCCCTGTCGACATACTTCTGCCTTATTCTCTCATCAATTCCCTTGTACCGCCCGCACAGAAGAATCAGTGATTTCTCTTTTGTAAGGCTCTCCACGATAGAGTGATTTAACAGTTCTCCTTGTGGGGAGAGAAAAATCACAAGCGGGTCCCGTTCACGGTTTCTCTCCCTGGCATCAATTATTGCTCTGGCAAGAGGTTCCGGTTTCAGAAGCATCCCCGCATCACCGCCGTAAGGATAATCATCAACTGTCTTATGGCGGTCATCAGCATCACAGTAATCCCTGATATTGCGGATATCAATGGAAATGATACCTTTTTCCAGAGCACGTTTGATTATGCTGTCAGAGAATGCTCCCTGAAACATCGAGGGAAAAAGCGTAAGAATATCAAAGAACATCTTTATTGATCCGGTGATTCAGGCCTACAGTAATTCCTCTATAAAGCTTTTCTTTACAGTGATGCGTTGTTTACTTTTGTCGACATTCAGTATCGCATCAGCTATCAGTGGAATCATCAACTCTGCACCATTTCTCCTTTTAATTTCCAGAGTATCTGCAGAAGGATAGCTGTGTACCCGCTGGACTGAACCAATATAATCCCCTTCCTCAGAATACACGACCATTCCCTCCAACTCGAAACTGTAATAACCGTCCTGATCGAGCTCCGGAAGCAAGTCGGATTCAACAAAAATCAGGCGGTCATGGAGCATCTGTGCCGCATCGCGGTCGTTTACACCCTGGAAACGGCATACGGCGATACCCGGGCGAAAAGAGATTTCCTCTAAAATCGCAGGGGTGGTCTGGTTCTGGTTCTCTCCAAGAAAAACCTGCAATGGCGGTTTTTTATTCTGGAGAAAAGAGCCAAACACCTCAACCCCGCATAAGCCCTCGATACCCACAGCTTTCACTATTCTTCCCACGGCTACAATATCACCGTGCAAAGGAGAGTGCGGCACAGGATTTAGCTCTTTTTCTCTTTTTTAGGCTTTGGTTTGCGTTTACGCTCCCCTTTACGCTCAATTCCGAGCTGTTCAGGTGTCAACCCTTTTTCGAGACCTTCCATCTTCTCAAAAAAACGGTCCTGCCTCAGCAGATTTTTGACTGTCACAGTAGGCTGTGCGCCGTTTTTGATCCAATGGTTCATGCGCTCGGCATTGAACTCAAACTTCTTCGGGTTAGCCTGAGGATCGTAGGTACCTACAGCCTCAAGAAACCGCCCATCCCGCCTCATTCTGCTGTCAGCGGCCACAATACGGTACTTTGCTATTTTGCTCCTGCCCATCCGGGCCAAACGGATTTTTACTGGCAAGTTTCACTCCTTGCACTTAGGTTAAATGTTGCTGGAAAAACCAGGTTAATTGTTATCTATTTTAAAAAGGAGACAGACTTCTGAAAGCCGCAGCCTGTCCCCGTTTTCCTGCAATCTTATTCATCCTTTTCATCATCTGTTTCATCGAATCAAACTGCTTGAGCAGTTTATTTACATCCTGAACTGTGGTACCGCTCCCTGATGCTATTCTGCGCTTCCTGCTGCCATCAATCAACTGCGGTTTTTCACGCTCTAACATGGTCATGGAGCAGATAATCGCCTCGATTTTGTTCATCGCTCCATTATCCACCTCAGTATTTTTAAGAGCTCCGCCTATTCCGGGAATCATAGCCAGAAGGTCACTGAGGGGGCCCATCTTCTTTATCTGTCTTAACTGATCGAGGAAATCCTGAAGTGTAAAGTTGTTTTTCCGTATTTTCTTTTCGAGTTTCCTGCTTTTTTCGATATCAACTGTCTCCTGTGCTCTTTCCACAAGAGAGACAATATCACCCATTCCGAGAATTCTGGAAACCATTCTTTCGGGATGGAATACCTCAAAAGCATCGGGTTTCTCACCCACACCCACGAACAGAACCGGTACACCGGTAATATCAAGAATTGACAGTGCGGCACCCCCGCGAGCATCACCATCGAGCTTTGTGAGGATCACCCCTGTAAATTTAATCTCCTGGTGAAACTGCTGGGCCACATTCACCGCATCCTGCCCAGTCATGGCATCAGCCACAAAAAAGATCTCATCGGGTTTGGAAAGAGAACAGATCTCTTTCAGTTCCGCCATCATCTCTTCGTCGATATGGAGCCGTCCGGCCGTGTCAATAATAAGAAGAGAGATGTTTTCAGCTTCGGCCTGCTTTATGGCATTAGCTGCTATCTCTACAGGCCTTGATGATTTTTCTGAGTAAACAGGAACACCTAAAGATTTCCCAAGAGTCTGGAGCTGATCAACTGCCGCAGGCCTGTAAGTATCACAGGCAACCATCATCGGGCGATGACCTTTTTTCCTGAAATGTAGTGCCATTTTAGCGCAGGCAGTGGTTTTACCAGATCCCTGAAGACCAGCTACAACGATTATATTAAGCCTGTTTGTGTGCAGCTTAATTTGACGGGCAGAACCACCCATAAGAGAAGCAAGTTCATCATAGACAAGTTTAACGAACTGCTGTCCGGGTGTAATGCTCTGTAAAACATCACTTCCAAGAGCCTTCTCCTGAACAGCCGCGCTGAACTTCTTAACTACACGATAATTGACATCAGCCTCCAGCAGTGCCCTCTTGACATCACGCACAGCCTCGGCGATGTTTTCCTCATTAAGCTTACCGCGTCCACGGAGCTTCTTGAAAATGGCGTCAAATCTATTGGTAAGTTCTTCAAACATAATTAATCAACAATATCTTATTTTGAGCATGTGAGAAAAAAATGCCCGAAAATCTATTAAAGATACGTTTCGGACTGATAATTGCACAAGAATATACTGTTTTAGCCTGTTTATTACGGGGCGATATAATTTTACGGAGACAGGAGCAGATTATTAATGAACCACAATATTTTTATGAACCGTGCTTACCAGGAAGCCATGAGAGCCTTTGATGAAGGGGAAGTACCTGTCGGAGCAGTCATCGAGAAAGACGGCAACATAATAGGTAGAGGCTACAACAGGGTTGAGAGCCTTTCTGATGCAACCGCTCATGCCGAAATCATCGCCATCAGCGCCGCCTCTTCAAAACTCTCAACCTGGAGACTCTCTGATTGCACAATATATGTCACTGCCGAACCCTGCCTGATGTGCCTTGGGGCACTGGTACTTTCCAGGATAAAAACCATTGTATACGGGACCGGAGAACCACGCACCGGAGCCATCCAATCACATTACTACCGTCAGCAAATAGAACGCTCATTTGGCTACTTCCCTGAGGTAATCAGCGGAATCATGGAATATGAGTGCGCACAAATGATGTCCTCTTTTTTCAAACAAGTAAGAGCTGACAAGAACAACAGTTCCCGCAAAAATTAAAGCCCGGGTCACATCTCAAGCCTTCTTATCGTGTCCGGCATCGGATATTGGAACTTAAATGCAGGCCTGTAATGTAATCGAAACCAAAACCTATTCCGGCCCAAAAAGTACCCCCTGTTCCTGCCCTCAAAAAAAACTTTAAAAAAAAAGCTAAAGTGCTCTTTGAAACCAACCGATAAATATTTTAGGAGAAAATGAATCTGCAGGGAGGGGAAACGGCAAATCCTGAATCTCCCTGCTCTGAGAAAGGAGGCAAAACAGAGCTGAAAACCGGAAGTTCAAGGTAATAAGGTCAACAAGGATTGTTGATCGGGTCTAATCATCAAAATACAGGGAGGTTCTAAATGCGTATCAATCATAACATCAATTCAATGTACACCCAGGGTGCCCTTGTAAAAACAAACAGGGATCTGAGCAAGTCTCTGGAAAAACTCTCCACAGGTTTACGGATCAACAGAGCAAGTGATGATGCAGCAGGTCTGGCGATTTCCGAGAATTTACGGGCACAGGTCCGTGGTGCAGCACAGGCTCAGCGTAATGCGTTGGATGGAACAGCACTTCTGCAGATCGCTGAAGGGGCGACAAACGAGATTTCTGAGATTCTTCAGAGGATGCGTGAACTGGCAATCCAGGCAGCCAACGACACACTGACATCCACAGAACGGAATTACGCCAACCAGGAGTTTGATGCTCTTCGGAAAGAGATTGACAGGATCTCTGCAGTTACAAACTATAACGGTATGGAACTGATATCCAGCAGTGCCAGCCGGTTTGGTTTGTCCGGAGCATCAACAAACACTTCATTCTGGATCGATTCCGACTCTACAGCCGGAGTTGACAGTATTACAGTCACACTGGAAACAATGACTGTAAGCAGTCTGAACTCCAATCTTAACACTGCGAGCCTTACAACTCAAAGTAACGCTGCAAGTGCCATATCCTATATCGATACAGCTATGGACAGCGTGAACAGTTCCAGAGCCAAAATCGGTGCATATATCAACAGGCTCGAACATGCTATAAACAACCTGATGGTAAGTGAAACAAACCAGCAGTCTGCAGAATCAATGATCAGAGATGTAAACTTTGCAAACGAGACTACAAGGTTTACAAGGAATCAGATACTGTTACAGTCAGGCACAGCCATGCTTGCACAATCAAACATGGTTCCACAAAGTGTCCTGTCACTGCTTGGCTGATTATATCACTTACTGAGACTGAGGCAGCAGCATGTAAAGATGCTGCTGCCTTTATAATTTCAGGCAGTCCACAGGTTTCCTATTTACAAAGCATTCAGCTTCTCAGATTTAATTTTCCTGCACAGACACAGATAACACTGGACATTCCGAATACCTGAGTACCTGCTCAGTATTATTTCCAATCAATTTCTGAAGAAGAGTGTGTCTTCCATTATCTGCCATAACTATCAGATCGGCACTGTGTTTTCTGGCACTGCTCAGTATAGAATGAGCCATGGATTCACGATGCAGTTCAGTTTCCCAGTGAATGTTTTCAAGAAGAGAAGGATCCGGTTCAGGGAAACAGTTTCCACATTTCAATCCGATGATTCTGGGGTTCGATTCAGGAAAGAGTGATAGAATTTTCTTTAACTGTGCTGTCATCAGGGAAAAAAACGAGGGACTTTCAACTGGAATGACAATGTTCCGCAGATTTACATTTCCGGTCCCCATATCAACGAAAGGCCTAGCTCCGGAGGGAATGAAAAGAGTGATACGTCTGAAATAAACAGCCAGATATTCAGCCAGGTTTCTTCCCAATAGTGTACCTATGCGCGAGGAGGACTGGGTTCCTATAACCAGTATATCATGGGAATGCCGTTTCAGTCTTTTTATAATTTCAGCTTTCTTATTTCCTGTTTTAACGATTTTTTTAATTCGGAGTCCTATCTCCCCGACATCGCTTCGACTGGAACTGCCCGGGAGAATTCCCCACTTTTCCAGCAGATCTCTGACCCCAATATGCTCAATTGCTTCCTCTTCCCTTCTTACATCGACTATTTCCAGTTCACCTTTTGATGCATAGGCTAATTTCAATGCATGCACAAAAGGCATCATAGAGTTATCGGGTTGATGAACGGGAAGAATAATACTGAGAGAGGGTACCAAGGTTTTCAGGGAGGAATCCAATTTCGGTTTTTCACCCATATCTGCTCCTTGCTGCTCACAAAAGATTAATTTAAGTGATAACAGTTGCAAGTAGTAGTTTTTTAATAACATCTGAGGATTTCATCTACTTTCACGTAAAGTCATTCCCGCTAGTATTTTTAGGAAAAAAGGGTAATCAGGAGAATATTATGAGAAACTGGGATCTTGAAAGTTTACACAAACATATCCACGGATTTGATTCATTATCCTCTCAGCAGCAAAAAACTCTCCTGGAAAAAATGAACCTGAGTTTTCCATGCGCAATTTTTAAGAGCCAGATCGAAAAAAGGCGTAATGCATTGCTAAACATGGCCAAATCGCGTGAAATGCTCAGAGATGCATCACAGTGTTTCCCGCATTTTATCAAGATCAATAAAATAAAACGCACAATCGATGCACTCAGGGGATTTGCGGTTGTCTTTACAGCCGGCGGAGAGGGAGAGCGTCTGAGGTTAAGCCTTCTCAAACAGGGTATCTCCCCTTCTATATTAAAGGATTTTACTAAAGCCACCTACCCTGTTCCCGGCTTTCCAGACAATTCGGGTACGCTTCAGATAAATCTTACCATGATATCACACCTCTGCTCAGAATCCGGAATTGACATCCCTGTAATAGTCACTACCGGACCTGAGAACTCGGTAACAGCCAGAGTAATTCCAGAGATCCTGAAAGCAAATAATAATTTTGGATTACGCAATATTATCACTGTTCAGCAGGATGAACGGATCCATTTTACAAATGATGAGAAAGCCGCGTTCATTATCACTGATGATGGTTCACCCCAGCCTGTAACCCAGCCTGATGAGACCGGGGGGCCACTGATGAAACTTAAGCAAACCTCAGAATCTTCAGGTGTATCCCCCCTGGAATGGCTTGAGAAACTGGGCTGCAGGAAAATTATTGTTGTTCAGGCTACCGCGCTCTATCACCAGAGCCTCCTTCCTGCGATGGCCAGTGCCCTTGAGGGACATGATTGTCTTGGTGTCGGCATTCTGAGAAAGGAATTTCCGGAAAAAGATCCGTTTGGAACTTTTGTGACACTTACAAGAAATGATCATGACTCAACGATAATTCTTGAACAGGAAGTCAGAAATGAGGAGACACGGCAAATAAAAGACAATTCAGGGGAATATTATCTGCCTTTTAATACAGGATTTTACGCTTTCGATTCTGAGCTTTTGAAAAAAAGCGATCTTCCTGATTATGCTACACCGCCCAAGGAAATACTGCCTGAACTCCCCCGCTCCCCGAAAATCGGCTACGCGGCAACAGACATTTTCCCTCTTGCCGGAAATCCGGTGATACTCACTGTGGAGCCGAACATGTACAGGGTGCTGAAAACAGTGGAGGATCTTAGCCTTTTATCTAAAGCAGGCAGAGAATTTGGTCTTGACAAACTATGGAGTAAGGTTCCGGATAATCAGGGTTAGAAATTACAGTGAGGTAAATTTATGAAAATCATCTCGGTTCTTAACCACAAAGGCGGTGTAGGCAAAACCACTTTCACCGGATCAGTCGCACAGGCACTTTCACTTCTTGGATTCAGGGTGCTTGCAGCTGATAATGACAGTCAGCACAATCTCTCCTCGCTCTTTTGTGTAGGAGTCAAGTCACCGTGTATCCGTGATGTTTACTTATCTGATAAAGAAGGAGCTCCTGCACAGTTCCTCCGTTCCATAGTCAAAACCGAGCTTGAAAGCCTTCATCTTATCACATCATGCAGAGATCTCTGTGATGCAGATGTCAATGATACAGGAAGATTGAAACAATGCCTCGATGCCTGCAGGCTCGAGAGATTTTATGATTATCTTATTATCGACAACGCTCCAGGAATCGGGAAACTGCAGGAATCAGCCATTATAGCTTCTCACGAAATATTTGTCCCGACAGAATTGAAACAGTTTGCTGTCGATGGGCTACTTGAGATGGAGCAGACAATTAAGTCGAGATATCCTGAGGGTGGAAAGATTACACGGATAATTCCCAATTTCTACAAAAACACAATAAGACAAAACTCTTTTATAGAAGCACTAAAGAGACTTTTTCCCGGGAGGGTCACCAGTACACCAATACCTCTGGATCAGGTCTTTGATGAAGTGGTGACTGAGGGCAAGATCTTATTCCTGCACAGGCTTTACTCAAAGGGAGCCGCCTATTATCTTAAACTTGTACACGAGCTATTCGATTTGAATGAGGAAGAGATCTGGGAAAAGGTCATGGAGAAGCGTAAGAAGAGGTTAAGTGACGAAGCAAGGGAAAGGTTTTCAAATTACAGACAGCAGGGGAGCATGGCATGAAATCGGAAAAAGGTGAACCTGCTTTCCAGGACGTTGACAGTATCCTTTCTGAAAAGGTGATCAGGCGGACAAAGCAGAATATCGACTCAAGTGAAAAGGATTTTACCCGTGAAGATATTCCCCGGAAGAAAACAAGCCGGTTTCACAGAGTGAGTACGGTTCTACTGTGGGTTTTCCTTGTTTTACTGATCCTGAAGGGCGCAGAACAGATTATCGGTCATAAACGAAAACAGGTAATATTCAAATAGATAAAGGATAATCAGGGTTAGAGTGAGGAGAGAAACATGAAAGCAGTGAGATTGACGGAAAATATCTACTGGGTCGGAGGAATCGACTGGGATTTAAGAAACTTCCATGGCTATCTCACCCCCAGGGGTTCCACCTACAACGCTTATTTGATAATTGATGATAACATTACGCTTATTGACACTGTAAAGCATTATCTCTATGATGAGATGATCTCGAGGATCTCGTCTGTAATCGACCCGGCAAAAATTAACACCATTATATCCAATCATGTCGAAATGGATCATTCCGGCGGACTACCACGTCTCATGGATTTGATTCCTGAAGCCAGACTGATCACATCACCTAACGGTGAGAAAGGTCTCAGGGATCACTACCGCAAGGACTGGAATTTCTCAGTTGTGAAAACTGGTGATTCCGTAAAACTTGGCAAGCATACGCTCCAGTTTATCCTTACCCCCATGATCCACTGGCCTGACAATATGGTCTGCTACTGTCCCGAGGAAAAAATTCTCTTCTCGAACGATTCTTTCGGACAGCATATTGCTACAACGGAGCGGTTTGATGATGAAGTTGGTGAAGCGATTGTGATCGAGGAGGCACAGAAGTATTACGGGAATATAGTGCTCTCCTATAATTCCCAGGTACAGAAGGAACTTGAGGCAGCATCACACCTGGAAATTAATACAATCGCTCCCAGCCACGGACTTATCTGGCGTTCATACATCGGGAAGATCGTCAGCAAGTACAGCAAATGGGCCTACAACCAGACAGAGAAACGGGCTCTTATCATTTATGATACGATGTGGAAGTCAACTGCCATGATAGCGGAAGCAATAAGTGATGGTTTCGAAAACCGCGACATTAAAGTCAAGATGTTCAACCTTAAGGAGAGCCACATTTCCGATATTATGACCGATGTTGTTGAGGCCAAATATATATGTGTCGGTTCATCCACTCTGAACTCGAACATGCTGCCGTCAGTTTCCGCTTTTCTGACATACCTTCGGGCACTTTCTCCCAAAGAAAGAACCGGGCTTGCATTCGGCTCTTATGGCTGGGGAGGACAGAGTATCGATCAGGTGGATGAGGGTCTGAAGATGTGCGGATTTGAAATGCTTGAAAAGATACGCTGCAAATACATTCCGGCCCCGGAGACTCTTTCAGAGATAACATCAAAGATCGAAAAAAGCGTATAAAGTCGGTGATTACATCTGGTCTCTATCCAGAACTACAACACATTCAATATGGGATGTGTTGGGGAACATATCAAATCCCTGGATAGATATGAGCCGGAATTGCGGCTTAATGTGCTCAATATCAGAGGCGAGCGATTCCGGGTTACAGGAAACATATATCAGACGTTTAAGTCCTGATTTTTTAATTTCCTCAAGCATTTGCTGTTCAAGGCCTTTTCTGGGCGGATCCACAATCGCAACTGTGTAATCCGCTCCGGATATATCAGAGAAAAGCACAGAGGCATCACCTGCCAGGAATTTGACATTTCTTATCCCGTTCAGAGAGGCTGCTGCTTTGGCTGCATTAACGGAGGCCCTGTTTTCCTCTATTCCAAGTACAGTCGATGCCCGGGATGACACCCAGAGAGAGATACTACCCGTTCCACTGTAAATGTCAAGTACGTCTGATTTCTCCGGAATCCATTTCAGTACCTCGTTATAAAGATTCGGGGTCTGAAACGGGTTTACCTGAAAGAATGTGGAGATTCCAAGTTTGAATTTTAACTGTCCCAGTTTCTCCTTCAGAAAAGGTCTCCCCCACCATGTGTGTTCCTCTTCACCCAGCACAACGTTAGTTCTGCGCATGTTTACATTTTGAACAATTCCGACGATCTCTGCTGACGGGCTCAGGCGACCGCTGATAAGTTCAAGAAGTTTTCTTGAAAGGAAACGTGATCCTGCCGGTCTTTTGCCATTGGTAACCAGTCCGATTAAGATTTCTCCTGTATCTTTGCCTTTTCTGAGAAGAATGTGACGCAGAAACCCTGTATTGTTTTTCTCATTATAGGGGGTAAGATTGTATTTCCATGCCCATTCCCTGATCGCAAAGGCAACTGCTGTAAGATCCCTGTCCTGAATATAACATTCCTTCTGATCTATTACCCTGTGCGAATCACGCGTGAAACAGCCTAACACAGTTTTTCCTGCAGCAGTTCCGAAGGGAAGCTGAACTTTGTGCCTGTAGTAAAAGGACTCAGGACTGGGGATTATATTATTTGTGAATTCAGGAAATATCTTATTGAGCATCTTCGCTTTTCGCGCAAGCTGCTCTTTGCAGGAGAGATTCAGAAGGGAACATCCGCCGCATTCGGCAAAATGCCTGCATTTTACCGGATGTTCGTTTTCAACATTCATTTTTTAATAGACCCGGAGAATTCTGGTTAATACATTCAACTGATAAAAAGCATTTCCCTGTATTTTGGAAGCAGCCAGGATGAGTCGGGCATCGCATTCTCCAGTGCATCAACATGGCGCCGGATATGTTCCATGTGAGGTTTGAGTTCAGAGAAGTAACAGGCTGCTCTGGATTCCAGATCCATGGAACTGGTCTTTTCCAGAATTCTTTCCAATTCCCTGATATTTTTACGGATGTAATAAATATCGGCAGTCAACTTGGCGAGTGCTTCTTTTCTGTCATCAAGTGCCCCGTCCACAAATTTAACCGAACCTGAATCGGAGAGATCCTTGAGAAGATTCAGGCCGTCTGCCATATCGGCTTGATATTGATAGGCCGTAGGAAGTACAAGAGTGTTTACCATCTCCAGAAGAGTACGAGCCTCAATTTCCACTACCTTCTCATACATTTCCAGCCAGATCGTATATCTTGACTGCAGTTCAACGCTGGAGAAAACATTATGCTTCTTAAAAAGCTCCACAGTATCGGGACTGATAAAAGCCTTCAATGCCTCAGCTGAGGATGCGATATTTGGCAGCCCGCGTTTTTCCGCCTCTTTTACCCATTCATCTGAGTAGTTATTACCTTCAAAAAGTATCGGCTTTGATTCTTTAATAATCCCGGAGAGTACTTTCAGAACGGTTTTATTGAAATCTTTACCGGAAGAGAGTTCGGCTTTAATCTGTTCTGTAATAATACTTACCGAGTCCGCTACGATGGTGTTTATGATGGCTATGGAGGTGGAGATATTCATGGAACTTCCAAGAGCCCTGAACTCGAACTTTGCACCTGTAAAGGCAAAGGGTGATGTCCGGTTACGGTCTGTTGTATCACGGATAAATTTGGGTAAAAGTTTGACACCAAGATCGATAAGATCCTGCCTGGAAGCCTTTTCCATCTTACCGCTCTCAAGCATATTGACAATTTTTGTCAGTTGTTCGCCGAGATAGATACTTACAATTGCCGGCGGCGCTTCATTGGCGCCAAGTCTGTGTTCATTGCCGGCACTGGCCACGGCTGCGCGCAGCAGGCCGGAGTGTTTGAAAGCAGCATGAATCACAGCGCTGAGCATTGTTAAAAAGAGGAGATTCCCCTCAGGTGTGTCTCCGGGATTAAGCAGATTGTTTCCTTTGTCATCCGCAACAGACCAGTTCAGGTGTTTTCCGCTGCCATTTACACCTGCAAAAGGTTTCTCATGCAGCAGACAAACCAGACCATGCCTGCGCGCAATCTTCTTCATGATATCCATCAGTAGCTGGTTATGATCTGCAGCGAGGTTGGAGCGCTCAAAGACAGGAGCAAACTCGAACTGATGAGGTGCTACTTCATTGTGTCTGGTTGTTACCGGGATACCGAGCCTGTAGGCTTCCTCCGCGACCTCATGCATGTAGTTGAGCACACGTTCTTTTATGGAACCGAAATACTGATCTTCAAGCTGCTGACCTTTCGGAGAAGCTGCTCCTATAAGAGTGCGCCCAGTGAGCATAAGATCGGGCCTCATGCGGTAATAAGCCTCATCGATAAGAAAGTATTCCTGCTCAGCTCCGCATGTGGGGACCACACTTGTTACATCTGTGCGGCCGAAAAGGCGAAGAAGATTCAGACAGGCTTTATTCAATGCGGCATCACTGCGAAGCAGCGGCAGTTTCTTATCGAGCGCATCACCTGTGTAGGATATGAATATAGATGGTATACAGAGGATTTTACCGCTGTCAACCGAGGTGATGAAAGCCGGAGAAGATGGATCCCAGGCAGTATAGCCTCTGGCTTCGAAAGTCGCCCGAATTCCTCCCGATGGGAAAGATGATGCATCGGGTTCTCCCTGAATTAGTTTACTGCCAGTAAATTTCTCGATTACATTTCCGTCATTGCTAAGACTGATAAAGGAATCGTGTTTTTCTGCAGTCAGGCCTGTCATAGGCTGAAACCAGTGGGTGTAAGATGTTGCGCCTTTTGAGATAGACCACTCTTTCATTGCATGCGCAATCTCATCGGCCTGAGCCATGGTGATTACGGTGCCTTCCTCCTGCCAGCGCTTAAAAGATTCGAAAGTCTCCTCAGAAATCATTCTCTTCATAGTCATTTCACTGAAAGTATTCTCACCATAGTAGGTTGAAACCTGTACTGGAATACCTGTTTTCCGGACAATGACCGGTTCTATTCTCTGAGTTACTTCATTGCGGATACTCATCGTGGCCCTTCCTTTAAAACGCTACCACCAGCAGCGCAGATGGCTTGGAAATCTATATCAGGAGATCTCTCCGGGGCAAATGCAGGCCTGAATTACAAAAGCCGAAAGACAAAACCGGAGCCTGATATTGAAAAATACCTGTTCTCACAGCCCTGGTGAAGGAAAAACAATAATACGATCTATAACAATAAATATGCAGGCATCCATTTCAGAGTTAGTTTGGGGATTTAAGGGATTAATCAAGATGCGCCATAAGCCTGCAGAATTACTATAAACGTGGTCATATTGTATTTTTCAACTCTCCATGGATTAACCATTTCTCTTTGAGTGGCTAAACATCATGAGAACAGATTTCACAACACAAATTCCGGAGCCGGTCAAAATGTTTCTTCTCTGGATAAGGTGGTATTGAAGAATTGGACAAAGCAGTAGTTTTACAGAAGAATGAGATTCTGTGTGCTTCAGGGACTCTCAAACCCGCCAGCGAATCGATCCTCAGCGGGAAATCTGCAATCTGTAAGGGACCTTTTTTTGATATCGATACTGTATGCGCACCTTTTCCAGACCGCTCCTGGGCAACACTGAGCGGATCTGTGCATGCGCTCAAATCACTTTGCGGAAAACTTCCGGAGGGCCCCGGTGTTCTCTTTATTTATGCTGCTGCAAAAGGAGATATAGGTCCGATTGAAAAAGGCACAGATATTCCCCAGGCACTTTTAGATCATCAGGCCAGAAAAGTTGCCAAACTTCTGGGTATAAGACCTTCAAGAATAATGGTGGTATCCAGTGCATGCGCATCCGGGGCAATCGCGGTACAAACGGCCAAAGAGGTGCTCGAAAGAGAGATGTTTGAAAATGTGGTGATTTTCGGGTACGATGTGATCTCCAGGTTTGTGGTAAGCGGATTTCATTCCTTAAATGCTCTTAGCAGTAAAGGAGCAAAACCCTTCGACAAATCCCGCGATGGGTTGAATCTTGGAGATGGTGCCGCTCTTTCCGTTTTGACATATAAGACTCCGTCACAGGGAGATATCATTGTAGCCGGGGCAGGCTGTTCCAATGATGCGAATCATCGAACAGGTCCCTCCAGGACCGGTGATGGCCTTCTGAGAGCTGCTCAGGCAGCCCTGGAGGATGCTTCCGCATTTAAACCGATTACAGGCGCGGTAAAATGTCATGGAACAGCTACTGTTTACAATGACGCAATGGAGGCAAAAGCAATTACAGCCCTGTTTGACAGAATCCCGCCCATTTATTCAATCAAGGGAGCAATCGGACACACAAGCGGCGCTGGTTCACTTCTGGAGATAATGCTTGCCGCTGAGTTTCTGAAGAAGAGAAAAGTCCCTCCAACAACAGGGTTTGAGGAGCCTGGGGTTGAAGAGAAGATCCCTGTGAGCTCAGAGATTCAGGAGTTTTGCGGTAATTCTGTTCTCTGCCTTTCAGCAGGTTTTGGAGGACTAAATGCTGCTGTCGTATTGAAGGAGCACGGATTATGAGCTCCGTAAAGGTATATATCAGCGGGTTTTCAGCGCTCCATACGGATGGGATTTACACACCAGATGGGATAACACCATGGGAAAGTGATCAGAAGGGTCCTCTTGATGTAAGACGGAATCAGGTTCTCCCCTCACCCTATCCATCATTTGGTAAGCTCAACATCCCGGACAGGCTTGCATTCAGCGCAGCCGCTTCGGCACTATCCCGGACAAACCAGACCGTCGGAGAAAAAACCGGGATTTGCATGTGCATACCACAAGGATCGCTTTCGACTGACCTTCTTTACATGGATTCAGTTTTAAACGGATTTCCCAGTCCGGCTTTTTTCTCAGCTACTCTCCCCTCCTCAACTATTGCAGATATTGCCATATTCTTTAAACTGAAGGGGCCTGACAGGATTTTCTGCGGAGGAGATCTGCCAGGATTTTCCGCTATTGACACTGCTGCATACTGGCTGAAGTCGGGGAAAGCTGAAAGAGTGCTCTGGGTTGCAGTCTGGGAATCTTCGGGTGATTTTACGAAAACACCAGAAAAGAAAACCGATTGTGCCATCGCCATTCTTCTTTCCAACACCCCGGAGAGCGGTTATCTGGCTGAAATGGAATTCCGGCCTGACCTGCTATTGACATCTAAGGATCAGGAGTGCAATGAACAGGAGTTTTTCATGAGTGTAATAAATTCACTGATGAAAAAGAGGGAGGAGATTATTTCTGTTCCGGGAAGTGGTTTCAGAGGTTATATTTCTTTACGATACGATGGTTATTAATATGGAAATAAATCTTCCATATTTAAATCAAGGCATACTTTAAAACAAGGTAATCATTTAATCAATTAATCAAGGTGGAGCTTTCATGGAAAAGCTGATGAATGAACTGGGCGGCAAGATAATCAGCGCCTTAAAATTGAGTGATGTCAAACCTGAAGATATCGATGTAGATGCACCCCTTATTGGAGCGGGTCTTGGCCTCGATTCTATCGATACACTCGAGCTGCTTGTTATGCTGGAGAAAGATTACGGTGTAACAGTACCGGATGTAAATGCAGGCAGGAAAGTATTCTCATCTCTGAGGGCTTTGGCAGAGTACGTTCAGGAAAACCGCCAGAAAGAATAAGTTAGAGTATGTCGGTATTTGTAGCCGGGATGGGTGCTGTCAGTTCTCCGGGAAACAGTGTCCAGGATAGTTTTTCCGCTATTGTTCAGGGTCGTGATGGCATAAGACCGCTTTCCATCTTCGATTCCCGTCTCAAGGTTCCTCCATTCTGTGCAGAGATAGCAGAGATTCCGGAGAAATATTCAGACCTTTACAGATCTCTGGCTCTGGCGATGGCTGCTGTCGATGAAGCCATGCATTCTATGCCTGACAGAGAAAACCTCCGGATCGGAATATTGGTTGCAACAACTGTTGCCGGAATATCTCAGACAGAAAGATTTTATGAGGCACTGAGAAAAGATCCATCCATTATCGACCGTTCAGCGACAGAATTCGCTGTGCATGAGCCCACAGTACTGGCAGGAGAGATCTGCCGCCGCACAGGTGGAAGCGGCTTTCACACAGTATCGACCGCCTGCTCCACCGGACTTCACATAATAGGAATGGCTAAAAGATTTCTGGAACAGGGGACATACGATGCCTGTCTGGCAGTAGGAACCGATGCTCTTTCGATACTTACTGTCCGGGGTTTTGCGAGCCTTATGCTTCTTGACCCCAATGGATGCCGTCCCTTTGATAAACGAAGAGCAGGAATCAGTCTTGGAGAAGGTGCAGGTGCGATGCTTCTGACTACAGAAAAGTTTATCTCCAGATGCGTCAGCAAACCATTGGCTATGGTCAGCGGATGGGGTGCATCAGCGGATTGTTTTCACATGACCGCCCCCCACCCCGAAGGTCTCGGGGCACAATTGGCTGTCAAAGATGCTATTGACGAAGCGGGTATTGCACCAGAGCAGATCGATCTGATAGCGGCACACGGAACCGGAACCCCTGACAATGACAAGGCAGAAATCAAAGCGATGAAATCCATCTTCAATACCCTGCCCCCTTTCTGTTCGATGAAAAGAACTCTGGGGCACACACTTGCCGCATCAGGAATTCTGGAGTCAGTATTAGCTGTAAAGGCACTTCAAGAGGGAATAATACCCCCTACAGCCGGATTCGAAATAGAGGACGAGGAGATAGGAGTATCTCCTTCACAGGTGATGAACCGTCCCCTGAAGCATGTTTTGAAAAACTCCTTCGGCTTTGGCGGCAACAATGCAGCCGCTGTATTTACAAAGGCAGAATAATGCAGCAATTCTTATCTGTATTATCATCATCAGCCATAATTCCCCGCAGAGAACCGGAATGGGAGAAAGAAGTACCGGCATCGCTGAAACGCCGTGATCCAAGAATCTGGCAGATGGCCTATCTTGCCGCCTCACGCACCCTTGGCAAAACAGATTTGAAGCCGAATTCCATTGTAATCGGAACCGGTCTTGGTGCCCTTGATGAGACAAAAAACGTGCTGGATGGAGTATATGGAGAGGGTTTCAGTTCACCCCGTAATTTCATCGCCTCAGTACATAACAGCATAGCCGGGAAGCTGGCCTTGGAATTCAGGATCACAGGTCCCAACCTTACAATGTGTGAAGGGCAGAATTCTCTGGCCTCTGCAATCATTGCTGCGGGACTGTTGAGTGACAAATATTTCCCGGCTCTGGTGCTGGCAATCGATGAAAGAATCGAACTCCTTGACAGAATTCATCCTTTCATGTCTGAAAAATGCAGACGATATCTAAGCGCAGACTGGGAGGAAGCTTCTGTCGGATTTCTTCTTGGGAAATCTCTTCATCAGGAGGGAAACCTGATCCGTGCCTTTGGCCCGGTCCCTGCCGCAGGAAAAGATCCCGAAGAAGCCTGCAGAAAACTGGTTAAAGACAATGCCGGAGACAGTTGTGAACTGATGAGTGAAAGCGATTCTTCTTACGTCAAGCCGGCTATTTCTGTTTTCGAATGGCTGAATTCTTCTGATCAGAAACATGTTGCTGTGTGCTCATACTCTCCGGTTTCCGATGGAGCCGCTTTTGTCGAACTTATTAAAAAATAAAGCATTCCGCTGGTTAGTTTCTTTTCTTGTTTTTCTTTTTCTTACCATTGTTATTCCGCAATACAGATATCTTTTTCTTACCTTTTTACTTCTGCACATACCCGTTCTGGTATGGGGCATTATCGATATCAGGAACTCTTTTTTCTGTCCCACATTCTGCCATAAAAAGGGTGAAAAAACTGCAATTGCGCTTACATTTGATGACGGGCCTGCCCCTCAGATCACTCCACAGATTCTGGAACTGCTGGGCAGATTTGGATATACGGCCACTTTCTTTGTCATTGCCAGAAAAGCAGAGAAGCACCCTGAAATTATTCACAGAATAATCGATGAAGGGCACACCATAGCCTGTCATGATCTTGACCACCGCTACACATCCAATTTTCGCCTTACCGCAGCGATGGTCAGAGAGATCGGAGAGGCACGGGAAATTCTTCGCCGCATCACCGGAAAAACAGTGCGTCTTTACCGCCCGCCTGTAGGTCTTACAAATCCGCACCTGAAAGCAGCGCTTGAAAAACTTGACATGGAATGCATAGGATGGAGTGGAAGTGTAAGGGATGGCGGCAACCGGTTCAGGAAAACCTTCCGACTCATTCCTGAGCTTGCCAGACCAGGATCAGTAGTATTACTCCACGATACAATTCCTGATCCGGAAATCAGAGATGAGTTCCTGGTTCAACTGGAAAAACTGTTTCTGACAATCAGAGAAAAAGGTCTTATCCCCTCGCCTGTTCATTCCATCTTCGGTCTGAAACCGTATTCCTGATCAGTTCGGATGATTTGAATTAAAGAGAAGCTTATGGTGTATCTGCCTGTGGCCCGGGCTGCTTTTTTCCAGGCCTGACACGGGAGATTACAATGTAAATTGCACTGCTGAAAGTAACAAGCAGGCAGAGAAAAATAAACCAGTCACCCCACCTGGAATAAAATGTCTCTTTTTTTACAGGAACGACACTGCCGGAAAGGATCGTTCTTTTATAAAGTCCTGTTTTCTGAAGCACACGCCCATACTGATCTACCAGCATGCTTATCCCGGAATTGGCACACCTTACCAGGGGTACACCATTTTCAACAGCTCTCATTCTGGCCATCGTTGCATGATGAAAGGGGCCGCTTGATTTTCCAAACCATCCATCATTGGTGATAGTTACTATCATATCGGCTCCCTGTTTCACCCGTTTCTGGACAAAACCAGGGAAGATAATTTCATAACAGATAAACGGTGCAGCTTTCAGATTCCCACTCAGGTTGTAAATTGTGGATTCCAGTCCTCTTTTGAAATCAGCTTCCCCCAGATTAACTCTTGATAATATGGGGAATTTCCCTTCAAAAGGGATCGCTTCACTGAAAGGAACAAGCTTGCTTTTATGATATGGCAACAGATCCTTTTTAACAGGATCAACCAGAAAGGCCGAGTTGTAAACAAAATAGTCATAGATAGATCCCTCAGGCGATTTATCCCAGTGAAGTGCACCAAGGATAATAGGGGTACCTAAAGAATCTGCCCAGCTAATTACTCTTGATTTGAGATTGGGACGCCTTGAAAGATAGCAGAGCAGGGCACTTTCAGGAGCGATAATCAGATCCGGTTTCGTTTCGGAAGCACGATAAACCATCGATTCGGTGATGGTAAATGCAGTGTCCAGAGATCTGTTTCCCCAGTTGAACTGGTCGATATTGGTTTGCAGAAGAGAAACATTGAAGCTCTCACCGGTGATTTTTTCCCTGGTTTTCATCCAGCCGGCAAAACCGACTATAATAATAAAAACTGTAAAAATGCAAAGGTGGAGCCATTTCTGAGACTGGTTCCGGTTTATTATGTAGCTTACAACAAGCTCCCAGACAAGCATATTTCCCAGCACGATGAGAAAAGTCAGACCCCATACACCCGAGAAGGATGCAACCTGAGCCAGTGGAATAATCGGCATCAATGAATATCCCAGAAATGCCCAGGGAAAAGAGATATCGCCAAGTGAGCGGGAATAATCGATCAGAACCCAGAGTGCGGGAAAAACTAATATATACATCCGTGGTAACTGTTTGTAAACATATCGAAAAAGAAGCCCAGCGGCAAGGTAGAATAAACCAATTACTGCTGAAGCGAGCACCAGACCGATAAGGACCATGTGCCAGAGTCCTTCTGCTGTAACAAAACCGATCCAGTAAAACTGGCTGAGTGCTGCTGTGATTGAAAACAGGTAAGTATGTACTATAGCACGTTTAAAAGGCGTCTGCACAGAAAAAGCAAAAAGCGGTATCAGAATGGCAAAACCAAGGAACGGAAATGGGGCAAGAAGGATGTTCTGTTCATGGTTAAATGGGGGTAAACACAGAGAAAACAGTAATCCGGAAAGCAATGGAATCCACCATCGGTTTCCCTCTTTATAATATCCCAATATCTTCTGTAAAATTATTTGCAACATCTGATCCCTGCATAAAAATACTTCCTGCCTTTTTGAAGCTGAACATGTGAATCACATCTGCTGCCATCTTCACCGCTTTGCCAGGAACCACCATATACATAAGCTCCTCTGGTCCATTCAGCGGCATTGCCGCTCATGTCAAATATTCCCGATGCTCCTGCGCAGTGTAAGAAAACTCCTGATGCGCTCAGCTTGTTCTTCACAGTCGGATTACCGATTGTATTGCAGCGATCCACCTGATACTCTTTCCCATAGGGGTAATTCGATCTCTCATTCTGATTTCTGCAAGCCATTTGCCATTCCTCTGCTGTGCAGATCCTTTTTCCCTCTTTGGCACAGGTCTCAACCGCTTCCTCATAGGAAACATCTACCACAGGCATTTCATACTTTTTGTTTGGCCATTCATAGATATCGACACAAAATCTGCCACCCTCAATCAGTTGCATTCCTTCAGGACAGATTATCACCCGAAGAGTATCAAAAGCAACAGCACTGTCAGAATCGGTAACTTTAAAGATTGCAAAGCTGTATTCAGTGAAGGAGTGCTCCACTATTCCGTTTTCCTCTGAGGACCAGTCAAATACCCCGTCAGCATCAAAATCCCATTGATAACTAATAATCTCTCCGTCCGGATCCTCTCCTTTGCCCTCAAGCCTGATCTTTCTACCCTTTTTAGAAATCACATCCTCACCAGCTCTGGCAACAGGAGGCATATTTGTGACGATCACCTCTGCAGAATCACTCACCTTTTGCCCATCCTCAGTCTCAACTGTTAAAACAACAGTATGTTTTCCGGACCTTCTGAACACATGGGTGACACTGCTGTTCTGCTTTAAAGTTGTATCCGGGATATTATCATTGTTGAAATCCCAGTAATAAGCCAGTATTCTGCTGTCAGGATCGCTGGCAGATCCTTCTAATCTTACCGGCGAATTTATCTGCGCCTTGTAGGGCCCTCCGGCATCCACACTGCAGGATGTATTCACAATGACCAGTTTTTTCCAGTACTGCCCGGTTTGCCCTATCGAATCCTCTACACTGCACCGGATAGTATACAAGCCGGCTTTTTGAAAGATTTGTACATGCTTTTCGCTGAGTGATTTCGTTTCAAATACAGTATCATTGTCAAAACTCCACTCGTATTTTACTATCGGATACTCATTAGGACCTGTTTTGCAATAAAACACTACAGAATCCCCAATGTGAGCTGAGTCCCTGGACTCAATATCCACAACAAGGTCTCTGCCAATCAACACTTCTGCGGTATCGGTGTCAAACAAACCATGGGTGTCTAATACCTGAAGAATAACGCGGTATTTCCCGGGATTTTTCCAGGTATAATAAACACGCTTTTCCCGGAGGAAATTTCCTCCTGATGGGAGATCCCAGTTACCATCCCCGTTTGTATCAAATCTTACCATCAGATAGCGAGAAGAATCCTGAGTATCACTTGAACTTGCGGCATCAAGTTCAAAGACAGACTCAGTGTTTCCCTTTGAAGGGGTAATGGAAAGCTTTGCTCTGGGAGGAGCATTAACCATCACAGTGCGGGTTGCTCTGGCAGTATGCCCCCGGGCATCCATTATCTCAACTGTTATCTTTCTTTCTCCCTCTTTATTGATAGAGATATCTTTGACCACTGAAGTTGAGCCGAACTTTCCGGGGTGAGGGTATTCAAATTTCCCGTCACCATCAAGATCAAACCTGTATGAAAGTCCTTCAAACCTGATTGCACCTGTACGCAGGGGAGCGGCTGAAATCCTGAATGGCTGCCTGGGTTTTACAATTCTGGGTACATTTAAGGTTGCAGCAAGTCCAGATGAGACTATCAGGGTGTACTCATAATCGGAGAATTGTGAATCTGTATCCATGGCTCTGATACGCACATCCATTTCACCGGACGAAAGCGGGCGATAATGGATCTCACCGCTGAATGCATCTATGACCATACCCTCCGGGCCCTTTAACAATTGATAGTAAACATGTCTACCTTCAGGATCATAAGCTTCAATTGTATCCACAAGCAGTTCCCCTGCCATGCAGATATCCCCTGGTATTCTCTTCCACTCCGGCGGCAGGTTGTCTCCTCCCGGAGTCTTGACTATGCATCCTGTATTTACAAGTGCACCATCGATCAAAGAACTCCCTACCCAGTTCCTCAGTTCTGCAATATCCAGTTCTGATGGAGGAAGCATCTGTCCTGGGGCAGCCCCCTCCACCAGATACCGGGTACAGGGTGGCAGCATTATCTCCTCACCCTTTACACTGTAGAAAGAAACCGAACCGGACAGTGTAAAGACAGACAGTGTATTTGTTTTGCTTTTGTATTTAATGTAAACCTGAGCATCAGAAGCCATAACCCTTCCAGCCCTGGTTATGAATATATACGGGGTTGTTTCATTACGTGAATCACCCGATATAAAATGAACATCACCCTGAACCAGGTAAACAAGTGTCTGATTTTTCTTGTTGAGTGGACCAATGCTCAGCTTTGTGCCTTTATTGAGGTAAAAGCCTGCTCCATTTCCGGATGAAAGTTTTGCTTTTGAGTTCATCGAGAGGGAAACAGTATCACCTTTCATCAATTTCAAGCGGTTGACCAAAGGAATATTAGAACCATTCCTGATCAACAAAGCATTACCGATAACAACTGAAACTGAGGGAATACGGCCTGAATCAGAATTTGAACACAGTAACAGGGTGCTTAAAACCAGCAGAAAACAGATTACCCCTCCCCGGGATTTTATCATCTATCACTCCATCATTTTTTAAAGGAAAGTAAATCATTTTCAGCGGCATAAAAACAACTTTATGCATCACAGGTAAACGTAATGCAGCGGAAAGATAAAGAATTGTAAATTTAGATTTTATCGTTCAGACTTAAGCAAGTCAAGCAGGAGGAGTTTTTTTTCAGAGGCTCTGCCCCATTGTCTTGGCAAAACCGTGACTCAAATCTTCCAGAACACTATCCGAATTGTAGAAACCACTATTAATCTTCTTTTTTATTTCCTCAAGCAGGTCAGCCCTGATTACTCCTGTATTCCTTATCTCTACAGTATCAACCTGAGGGAATTTTTCTTTACCGGGATTCACTTTAGGGTTTTTTTTAGGGGAAAACCTTGCTTTAGACTCTAATGAGGTGATGTGTCCTGGTCCCTGGATACGCATTGCAAGATCCCTCTAAAGTGAAACATATTTTTGCCGATAATAGGAATGTAAGGATTTGCCGTTTCTCCTGCTTTACTCTCCTCGACAAAAACCCTGTGTTTTTGTCTTTTTTTTTCTTTTTTCCTCTTTTCAGGCCTGTATGCTATTCCCCCTATTCTTATTATCGGCAGGAAAAGAAGAGTACTTTAATTTTTTTTGCTTTTTTTTCTATAACTTTTCATGGTATCATTTCTGTGAACACTTGATACTCCAGTTTAAATAGCTATTTACAATTTATTTATTAACCTGGAAAAAATGTACGTCAATCAGGTTTAAAGGTGATATAAATGGGAAAAGTCTCTCTGATAAGGCATGGAAAACCGGAAATACATGACAATTATACCATGTTTTCTATCCTGTCTGGAGATGATATAGAGAAATTCCGGGTCTCTTATGATACCTGTGGCTTGAGTCCTTCAAACAGTATTACACCTGAATTGAATAAAATCATTCTGGATGGTGATCTGTTTATAAGCAGTGGTCTAAGGCGCTCAATGGAGTCCCTGCGCCTTTTAGGAGTAGACTCATTTGAAACAGATGAACTGTTCAAGGAAGCAGAAATTCCTTGCGGAATTGGAAAGAAGTTAAAACTACCCCTGTTTTTATGGGTGATTATACTGAGGATTATATGGAGGTTTGGACTGAGCACTAATGCCGAACCTTTCAAAAGTTTCAGACTCAGAATTAAAAAAGCTGCTGATGTGATCGAAAAGAATGAAAACAGATCAAAACACATTGTAATAATGGCTCATGGTTTTGTTAATCGTCTGTTAAGGAAAGAACTCTTGAGACGCAAATGGAGGTCGATATACAGGATGGGGGGTAATTCATTCTGGTCTGTAACCACATTTGAGAAGCACCAGTAGCAGAAACAGCCGGGTTCATGACCCGGAAAGGTAATATGGAAAAAGAATTGTCCGATACCCTGGATGTATTTATTTTGGAGATGTTCCTGATTTGAAGTTTATTTTAAGGGAGAAATATGAAAGAGAAAGTACATGAAGTAATCCAGGAGATACGCCCCAATCTGCAGGCTGACGGGGGAGATATCGAGCTTGTTGATGTGACAGAGGACGGAATTGTGAAGGTAAAGTTACAGGGAGCCTGCAGGGGTTGTCCTGGTGCTGCCATGACCCTTAAAATGGGTGTGGAGAGAATACTTAGAAGTCGTATTCCTGAAATCAAAGGCGTTGAGAGCGTTTAAAGTACCACAATCCCTCCGGTTAAGGAAATGAACCAGACCGAAGCCCTCAATCAGGCAATCACCGGTAGTATTGAAGAATCCGGCTGGCGCTCAGCATATAAAAAGTTTACATTCCTGTTTTTCTGCTGGCTCAGTCTTCTAATTGTCGGTACACTTGAGGGTGTGGTCTTTTATTTAGTGCAGCCCCGGCTTTCAGCTCTGAGTCAGCCTCTGGCTATACTGGTTTTATCTTTCCTGCTGTTTGTATTCCTTATTCTATTCTCCGGGCTCTCACTGATAACCATCACTGCTCTCACAGGTATCGACCTTCTGTACCCTCACGGCAAAAAATCCGTAACAGTGAACTTTCTTTTTCCGATCGCGATTTTTCTGGCACAACTGTTCCGGGTTAACCGCAATGCCCTGCGCACTTCTTTTGTCAAAGTAAACAATGCATTGACTAAAGCACAATCAAAGCGTATCAAGGGGGACAGAATTCTGGTTCTCCTCCCCCATTGCCTTCAGATCGACATCTGCAACAGAAAGATCACCAACAACATCAACAATTGTGTCCGCTGCGGAAGATGTCCGGTTGGAGAACTGGTAGCGATGGGAGAAAGCCATGGGCTGAAAATCGAAGTAGTTAACGGAGGAACCCTGGCCCGCCGCCGTGTTGCAGAGATGCGTCCTGATGGCATTATCGCGGTGGCTTGTGAACGAGACCTGACTTTAGGTATCCAGGATGTTTATCCTGTTCCTGTGTTTGGTGTAATAAATGACAGACCATATGGTCCCTGCCTGAATACCTGTGTTGATATGTCTCTGGTTGAGGAAGCAGTAAAGTTTTTCCAGAGAAAATAACGCGTCAGCTGAATTCCCTGAACTCAATCTCGTAAGAATAGCCCTGCTCTGTGAGAAAGAGCTGTCTTTGCATTGCAAAGTCCAGTTCTTTCGATTCCCTGGTAACAATAGAGTAGAATACAGCCGGTTCATCGGATTTTTTGGGGCGCAGGATTCTTCCAAGCCTCTGCGCTTCCTCCTGACGTGAACCAAAGGAGCCGGATATCTGTATTGCCACATTTGCATCTGGAAGATCAATGGCAAAGTTACCAACCTTTGACAGTATAAGAAGCTTTATTTTACCAGTTCTGAAATCATTATAAAGCTCATCGCGCTTTTTATTTGGAGTGGCACCGGTAATAACAGGAGCACCGAATTCTTTGGCAAACTGCTCAATCTGGGTCAGATATTGGCCGATAATAAGAACCTGGTCATTTTTATGCTTTTCAATCAGTTCTTTTGCAACAGCAATCTTGCAGGGATTCTCGTATGCCAAACGGATCTGCTTTTTAGGAGTAAGGGAAAGATAGTGCATCTTCTCTGCATGAGGAAGATCGACCCTGATCTCTACACAGCGGGCTGTGGCTATCCATCCCTGACGCTCCAGGTCTTTCCATGGTACATCAAACTTCTTCGGCCCGATCAGAGTAAACACATCATCCTCATGGCCGTCCTCACGCACGAGTGTAGCGGTTAGCCCCAGACGCCTTCTGGCCTGCAATTCAGCAGTAAATTTGAAAACCGGTGCAGGAAGCAGGTGAACCTCATCATAGATAATAAGTCCCCAGTTTTCCGAGTTGAACACTGCGTAGTGGGTAAAAGGATCTGTTTTTTTCTTTCTGTATGTCAGGATCTGATACGTGGCTATGGTAACAGGTTTTATCTGCTTCTGCTCACCGCTGTACTCTCCGATGTCATTTTCCTGGAGTCCTGTTTTATCCAGAATCTCCCTTTTCCATTGATGTGCGGCAGTAACATTTGTCACCAGAATGAGAGTGCGCCTCTGAAGGAGACTCATGGCGTAGATTCCAACGATTGTTTTTCCGGCCCCGCAGGGAAGCACCACTACACCACTACCCCCGGGCGCATCTGGACTGCCAATGAAATTTTCCGCGGCAAGCTTCTGATACTCACGTATTTTAAACTCTCCCCCGCTCAGCATCTCCTTACGCAATACAATTTCAAAAGGCTCCCCATCCACATAACCGGCTTTGTCGTAAGCGGGAAATCCGATACTTGTAAGTACCTGCTTTATGACACCTCTGTTTTCAGGAGAGACAAGATAGCGGTTGGGATCGAGTTGCCTTATAATTAGAGGCCGCATTTTCAGATGCAGCATAAGATGGTGAAGAATCGATGCGTCAGCACTGCTAAGAACCAGTCCCTCTGGTGCGCTCTCAAGAACAATTTTCCCAAACCGTCCCATAAGCTCTACAATGTCATCACTGACATTGGAAGGAAGCGGATATCTGGTGAATCGCTGAAGTTGCTGCAATACATCCTGAGCAGTCAAACCCAGGGCAGCCGCATTCCAGAGGGAAAGAGGTGTGATGGAGTAGGTGTGGACATATTCCGGACTTTTGTCAAGGTGAGCAAAAAGGCTTATTGCATTGCGAGCCTCAACAAAGAGCGGATTGTTGACCTCAAGAAGCAGAGTGCTGTTACTTTGTACAATTAACGGATTTTCTGGATTCATCTCTTTCTCAAAAGCCAGGAGTTAGGAGCTGGAAGTCAGAATTCAGAGGACTGAATAGACTTATGAATATAAATTATAGCTGAGGAATTCGATATATTAAGCGATATATTTAGAGCCCGGATGGAGTCTTTTTTGACATCCCTTATATCGGTTTTTGGAATCGGTATCGATATTTGGGCACATAAAAAGAACAGAAGTATACCGATAAAAATGCCGGTTTTAATATCGATTCCAATACCGATGTCGATTCCGACCCTGATTAAGTAAAACAGGCATTTCAATATTTGACCATCAGAGATACATGACTTAATTTAGAGGGTTGCATTTTACGGCATTCCGGGTGTCCGGAGTGCTGATTTTTTTGTTTTTTTCTTAGGTGATGATATGGCCAATGCAGTTATAGTGGGAACCCAGTGGGGAGATGAAGGGAAAGCCAAGGTAATCGACTACCTGACAGAGCGTTCTGATCTGATAATCCGTTTCCAGGGCGGAGCAAATGCCGGGCATACGGTTATTGCAGATGGCAGGAAATTTATTTTCCATCTGGTCCCCTCAGGAATAATGTATTCCGACAAAACCTGTGTCGTTGGAAATGGTGTTGTTTTTGATTGTGAGCAATTCCTGAGAGAAGTTGACGAACTGAACAGTTTCGGCATTTCTGTTGACAACCGTCTCTTTGTTTCCGATCTGACTCATCTTGTACTCCCCTACCATAAAGCGCAGGATAATGCCGCGGAATCCAACATGGGCCAGGGGAAAATCGGCACTACAGGCAGGGGGATAGGACCGGCATATTCCGACAAAACATCAAGAACTGGCCTGAGAGTTGGCGATCTGCGGAACTGGGATTTCTTTGCAGAAAAATTTTCAGCCAATTTTGCCTTGAAGAAGAAGCTGATTGAATCGGTGTATCAGAGCAAATTTGATCTTTCACTTGATTATATTCTCTCTCAATACAAAATGATAAGGGAACGCATGCTCCCTTTCATAGCCGATACAGGTTTTTTAATTTTTGATGCTTCCCAAAAGGGAAAACGGCTGCTGTTTGAAGGGGCACAGGGAACTTTCCTTGACATCGATCATGGTACTTATCCTTTTGTTACCTCGTCAAATACACTCTCCGGTTGTGCATGCGCCGGCTGCGGAATCGGGCCATCAGCAATTGACCATGTAATAGGAATCGTGAAAACATATACCACCAGAGTAGGAAACGGGCCCTTTCCTACTGAGCTGTTTTGCTCCACAGGAGAAAAACTGCGTCAGGAAGGTGGTGAATTCGGGGCTACAACCGGCAGACCACGCAGGTGTGGATGGTTTGACAGTGTGATGGTAAGAAAAGCAGTTCAGCTAAATGGACTTACACGACTGGCACTTACAAAGCTTGACGTTCTTAACAAGCTGGATACGATCAAAATCTGTACTCATTACGAAATCGACGGCAAAAAGGTTGAACAGTATCCATCTAGTCTGAGCGATCTTGAGAAAGCAGTTCCAGTTTACACAGAAATGGAAGGGTGGAAGTGTGATATTTCAGGCTGCAAATCGATGAGTGATCTTCCATCAAATGCACTCCAATATATAAAGAAAATCCAGGACCTCTGTTATGGCATTCCTGTTCTGATTCTTTCAATCGGTCCGGACCGCAGCCAGACAATAGAGGTCGAGCCACTGGAGTAAACGAATCGACCAGAAAATAATCTGGCTCCGGATTCGTATTTTAGTTAAAAAATAACCGGATCAACCCCAAAAAGAGGTTACCCGGGATCATCTTTAATAAAGAGCAGCATAATGATTCTTGTAGAAGTCGCCAACACATTTCTGGTAAATATGGGAAAAGATTTTGTAATCCTGTTGAAAGGCCATGGAGACGAGCGCAGCCTCCCCATCTCCATCGGTCAACTGGAAGCCCAATCTATTGCTATTCAATTGAACCAGATTCCTTTCCCCCGCCCGCTCACACATGATCTTTTCAAGAACGTGTTGATGGAGCTTGACTGCAAACTGCTTCGAATAGAGATAACAGAACTTGTAGATGAGACATTTTATGCCAAACTGATTATCAGAAAAGGCAATCAGGAGCTTGAGATAGACTCAAGGCCAAGTGATGCAATCGCGCTGGCACTCCGGTTTTCTGCCCCTATTTATGTGGGTGAAAAAGTAATGGATGAAGCAGGTGTTATAATCTCCGAGGAATCATCCATTGAAGAAAAACCTGGTGTTGAAGAGGAAATCGACGAAGACCAGGATCTTACCCCTCTTGAGGCACTTCAGAAACAGCTCAAAGCAGCTATTGAGGAAGAGCGCTATGAGGATGCCGCCAGGCTCAAAGATGAAATAGACAAGCTAGCCAAATCAAACTGACTTTATTTTCTATCGTCCATCCTGTTCAGCATGATTCTCAAGATGCTCATAATTTATATTTTGACTCTGGCGCTCTGCACTGAGCGGACATCCGCCATGCATTCACAGACAGATATTTTCGGCATATAACTTTAAAGAACAGGATTCAGCAGATGTTTCGGGTTTTTCTAAACAGCAAAATCAGGGATATCCGGATTACCGGTGTCAATCTGGAGTACGAGGGCAGCATTACACTGGACGAATCATATCTGGAGCAGGCCGGAATTCTTCCTTTCGAGGAAGTACATGTTCTTAACGCTGACACCGGATCAAGGCTTATCACCTATGCAATCAAAGGTCAACGGGGTTCTGGTATAGTTGAGCTTAACGGTCCGGCTGCCCGTCTTGGAATGGTTGGAGATAGAATCATGGTTCTCACATACACCATGCTTTCTCCTGAGGAAATAGTCACTCATAAGCCAACAGTCGTGTGTGTGAATCCCGGTAAATAATATTTTTTCGGTATGAACAATGTTTTTACTCTGATATTGATCATACTTTTTTCCGGATTGTCGATACTTATAGGAACCGTGTTATCCAACAGACCCTCACCAGTTGAAAAAAAAACGGTTCAGCTCACAGTTCCTCATATCGGAAGAGTAGAGATTCTCAATGGTTGCGGTATTGAAGGCGCTGCTAACAAGGTAGCTGATTTCCTGCGCTCAAGGAATTTTGACGTAAAGAATATTGGAAACGCACAGACCTGGAATTATCCCTACACGATGGTAATTTCCAGAAGCCTTGACACTACAGTAGCCTTTCAGGTTTCAAATGCCCTGAAGACCGATAAAAGAATTATCATGCGAAACAATGAAAGCATGTACGATGTCACGGTAATTATCGGACCGGATTTTACAGAGAGGATAAAGTGAAAAAAGACAGCGAAAAATTGCTGACAGGGAAAGAACTGGTCGATGCAGTTGTGAGATTTGCCAGAGACAAACTTGCTGAAAAAATAACTGTGATAGATATCAGGAAGCTGCACGGCAGCACAGACTGGTTTATCATCTGTCAGGGAGACAATACAGTTCACAACAGTGCTATTGCCGATGGTATTGTGGATGGAACCAGAGAACTTGGAACCCGCCCCTGGCGCGAGGAGGGAAACGAGGAGGGCAGATGGGTTCTGATCGATTACTCCGATGTAGTTGTGCATATAATGCTTCCTGAAGTCCGTTCCTACTACAACCTGGAAGAACTCTGGTCAAAAGGCATAAGGACCGACATTACTGAAAAATCAGCCTGAAATGACAAACTTATCTCTGCGCAGCTACCTGCGGAGCAGTCTTCAAGCAGCAATCGATACAGTATTCCCGCCCCTGAATTTTACAATTGCACCCGATTCATTTTACCTGTGCAGAGAGCCGGAATGTGATCTTTCCAATCCAGCCCCGCTTCGCATTTCATCGTTGGCTGGAATTTCCGCGGAATCTGCAGCCGAACGGATCATGTCGGTTTTTAATTGGGCTGACTCCTTTGTGGTTCCCGACCCAATGCTAATCTGGACAATTAAGAGGGGATTTCTAAACTTTCGTATCAGCAAGGAATACCTTCATCTGATTCTGCTGGAGACCGGCAAGCCACTTCCATCTTTTCGTACAAACAACAAAATGCTTGAAAGGACTGTATCTTTGCTGAAGGCCTCCGGGCACTTTCAAAGCTCAGATAAAATGGCTGCAACCAGACTTGATCTCCTTAATACAAAAGAGGAAAAACTTCTTGAAAAGATAATTGCCTTATCAGGAAGTGACGCATTCACGGGAGGGAAACCGGCGAATTTTTTCCGGAAGTGCCTTATGGTGGCTTTCAATGACTTCTATTTGAAACATCCTGTGTTTTCTGATTCTGAAGAACTGACATGTGCGCGCGTACTGCTGGTACGGGCAGTTCACAATCATCTCTGTTTTCTACTTGAGAAAGAAGCGCTCAGCGATTCTTGAAATGCTCAGCCAGATTATCAAGCTGTCCTTTTGAGGGTTTGACCTTGGGACCTTTTGCTCCCAAATTTTTCATGGAGAGAGAGATGCGGCGTTTCTTCACGTCTACTTTAAGAATCTTTACATCAACCCTGTCCCCCACCGAAACAACCTGTTCAGGGCTTTCCACATACTCATCTGCAAGCTGCGAAATGTGAATAAGGCCGTCACATACCGCATTGATATTTACAAAGACACCAAATGGGGTGATATTGGTGACTTTTCCGGAAACAATCGCTCCCTCAGTAACTTCTGTCAGTTTCAGGTTGCGTTTAACTCTGTGGGAAACTCCTGATATAAATCGTTTGCCGACACTGAGGTGATCGATAAGTTTCTTTTCTATATAGATTTTTTTAGTGAAATCTTCTGTGCTGTATCCTCTTAGTGCAGCAGGATCATTTACTAATGTTTCTATGGAGGCATTGAGCTGATCACAGATATCTGAGAACCAGGGAAAGAAGTCTGGATGAACAAGAGTTTTATCAAGAACCTCATCTGATCCAGGAATGATTATGAAACCTGCGATATTCCTGAATATTACTTCAGAAATGCCCTGAACCTTCAGCAGATCATTTTTTCTGAGAATCTGTCGCTGAGCATCAGCAGTCCTGATTGCAGCAATGATTTTATCATTCAAGATATCCAGTGCTTTGATCTGGGAATCGGTAATTTCCTTTATAGAGATACCCTCTTTAAGAGCGGCACTGGTTGATATTCTGTTGACAATCCGGATGAATTTCTGTTCCGGAATCAAATTTTGCAAATGATGGACCTGAAAAAAACCAGTACCGATCTCTGGAATCAATGATATTGGTTTCAAATACTGGATAGCAGTTCCATATAATTTACGTTGAGCATCTTCAGTAAAAAGAGTTGAGAACCCCTTCTGCATCCACTGGGATTGCGAGATATCAGATGCTGATGTATCTGCAGTAAAAGTAGAGATCTCCGGAGCTGGTTCCATTCCTGAAACAGCCTGAGTAAGAACCGCTTTAATGTTTTCTACGTCGGTTCCTTCAGGGATAATAATTACAGATGGTTTATGTCTGGAGAAGAACTGACGCAATCTTTCCGTAGAGATATTCTTTCCAGGGAGAGGTTTGCGTTCTGTAGTTGTGCCCAGAAGACCACCCTGTCCATTCACAGCCAGAAACAGAAGACTTTTATCTGTGGCGCTGGAAATCAGCAATGGACCTTTTTCTTTTTCAGAGACATACTGTTTTTCCAGCTCGCTGCTTACTACTTTGCAGGCCCACTCTTCTGCGTCTTCTCTGAGCCGCTGTTTGACATCACGTTCAACTATCGGCTGAAGCAGTCTCATCCAACTGTCATCTATAGCTTCACAAATAAGATCAAATCCGGTGAAGTCAGGATTCAGAATGAAATGATGGCGCAGAAGTTCGGTAATTCTAAAGAGCTGAACACCAAGTTTCATCCGGACAAGTTTCTGACCTTCTTCGATACTGAATTTCAGAATTTCTTCTTTGGTCAGTTCCTGAACTGGAATGATTTTATTGATGTAGCGTGAATATGAGGGATCCTTTTTATTTTTCGGAATTATCTCTATAAAACCATCGTCATAGGCAAACTCTCTGGCCATGGCCCTTACAGTTTCATCGTATGCGAATCTTTCAGCAAGAATATCCTTCACTCCCTGTATAACATCTTCAGCAGTTTTAAGTGAAGGATCTTTTCCGATATAAGATGAGGCGAGTTCTTCAACAGGAGCAGTTTCCTCCTCTTGTTTCTGAATGATATCAGCCAGACTATCCAGTCCTTTTTTGGAGGCAAGTTGCCCTTTGCTTCTTGGATTAGGCCTGAGTGAAATCATCAGGTCATCAAGATCAAAAGAACTGGTGGTCAGATTAACCCGTCTCTCCACAGCCGGAGTCAATTTATCAGCTTTTTTCAAAGCAGAAAGAAGTCTTTTCTTCTTGGTAGAGAGTTCCTCTATTCCCTGCAGGAAATCATAAATTTCCCATAGAGTGGAAATTGGAAGTTCAATGGCAATTTCAGGTTTGTACTCTGAGAGGTAATATGGAGTATCACCTTTTTCAAATGCCTCACAGATCAGCTCTGAAAGAGCTGTTGTTATGTTCCACTTATCAGAAATCTGCTTAGAAAATTCAATCATGAAGTCAAATGTTGAGGAAAGAATTTTTATCCTTGTTGGAAGTTAAAAATAGAAGATGCAAAAAAGATAAGCAATAAAAAATACTGAGGAAATTCAGAAAATGTGGAGATAATAAAGCAAGGGCGGAAGTTTTTCTTTTCCGCCCTTGAATTCGGTAACTTACCTTTTCTTCTTTGCCGGCGCTTTTTTTGCAACTTTCTTTGCCGGAGCTTTCTTTACAGCTTTCTTCGCTGGAGCTTTTTTTGCAACTTTCTTCACTGGAGCTTTCTTTACAGCTTTCTTCGCGGGAGCTTTTTTTGCAACTTTCTTCACCGCTTTCTTAGCCGGAGCTTTCTTTACCGCTTTCTTCGCGGTCTTCTTTGCAGGGGCTTTCTTCTTTGCGGCTGCTTTTTTAACTACCACTTCACTACCTCCTTCTGAAGGAAATATTATGTGTAAAAAAGAATGCAGACCTGATGATTTACTATCCGGTCTGCGCCTTGTTCACTCCCCTTTATCATTTGTTCATTTCTTTTCATGTCTAATTCTTCACTTTTGTTTACTGATCTTGATATAATAATAAGCTAAAAAAAAACCGTGTCAATATTTTTTTAGAAAAAGTAATTTTTTTCACACAAAGTTTGCTGTCACTTTTCTCTTTGATTCACTTTTAAGAATGAAATCGATAGCCTCATCAGGATCATCAGTCACTTTGATCAAAGAGAGGTCAGTTTCAACAATATACCCGTATTTAAGCATCGTATCTCTCAGCCAATTGACAAGTCCCTCCCAGTAAACCTTACCCATGAGCACAAGCGGGAGTGTCACAACTTTCTGTGTTTGCACAAGTGTCAACACCTCAAACATTTCATCCATCGTGCCATAACCTCCGGGCATGATAATAACTGCCGATGTGTATTTGAGGAACATTACTTTGCGACAGAAGAAGTGTTTAAAGTTAAGCATCGTTTTAATATGCGGGTTTGGTATCTGCTCGAAGGGGAGCTGGATGTTAAGCCCTATAGATATGCCATTCTCCATGGAAGCACCTTTATTGGCTGCTTCCATGATTCCAGGACCGCCGCCAGTGATGACACCATATCCGTTTCTGGCGGCAAGTCTGGCTGTCTCAACAGTCATCCTGTAAAACTCGTGCTCCACAGGAGTGCGGGCAGAACCGAATATAGTAACACAGGGTCCCACACTTGAGAGGGTTTCAAATCCCTCCACAAATTCCGCCATTATTCTGAAAATTCTCCAGGTATCTTCGGTGTTTGCTTGATTTAAGAGAGCGTTTTCCATTTCTTCCGCCTTTCTTTGCATTTAATAGAGGATAATCCTGAATACTGCTATTATCAAAATCATTATATTATTTTTGTAAAAGAACGTCTACAAGGGTATAGAAATGGATCGCAGAAAATTCCGTTCCATCCGTGAGAATCTAATAAGGGCAATCGGTTCAGTTCCTCAGAAATTCATAGTGGTTGACACCACGGAACAAAAGATGCATCTGATAAATGGAAGGAAAACTATCCTGAGTTTCCCTGTTTCCACATCGAGCAGAGGCATTGGTAACAAAGAGGGATCATCTCAAACCCCGACTGGCATCCACTGCATCGGAGAGAAGATTGGAGATGGTGCTCCGTCCGGAAGAATCTTCCGTGACCGTCTCGATACCGGTATAGACTGGCAGGAATCGATGGGAGGAGAAAACATGATTCTCACCCGTATACTTCGTCTGCGGGGCCTTGAACCGGGTATAAACAGCGGACCGGGAATCGATTCATGGGAAAGATATATCTATATTCATGGCACCAACCATGAGGAACTGATCGGAACACCGATATCTCATGGATGTGTATGTATGCGTAACAGAGACATAATAGAGCTGTATGACTCGATACAGGAGGAAACGATTGTCGTTATTGATTAATAAAACTCCCTGCAACAGCATTCATTTCACCGGTATTCTTGGCAGCGGAATGAGCGCACTTGCACAGTTCTCAAGATGGATGGGCCTTTCGGTAAGCGGCTCGGACAGGATGTTAGAGAGCAAAGATACTGTCGTAATAAAAAAAGGACTTCAGGATGCCGGGTGTATTCTCTTTCCTCAGGATGGTTCAGGAGTAAACGGATCAACTGATGCGGTCTGTGTTTCTACAGCCATCGAGGATTCAAATCCGGATATTGCTGCAGCCCGCAAATTAAACATTCCTGTCATCCATCGTTCTGATCTCCTTTCCGCAATAATCAGTACCCGAAAGACAATAGCAGTAGCAGGGACAAGCGGAAAATCTACAGTCACAGCCATGATCTTCGAATTTCTTTCCCACTGCGGGAAATCACCATCTCTTATAAGTGGAGCAAATCTTCTACGTCTTCAGAGCGATGGTTTCACAGGGAACGCATATTATGGGAAATCAGATCTTCTTGTAGTGGAAGCTGATGAGAGTGATGGAAGTCTTGTGAAATACTCTCCCTATATCAGTGTGTTTCTTAATATCTCAAAAGATCACAAACCGATTCCTGAAATTCTTAAAATGTTCTCGGAGCTTGTTTCCCGTTCGCAAATATCAGTAATAAATGCCGATGATACAGGACTGGGAGAGTTAAGAGCTGACCTAAGATTCTCAATTCACAAAGAGGCAGATTTTTCCGCCAGTGATATTGAGCTTTCCCCATGCAGTTCATCGATGGTCCTTGGGTCTACCCGCTTTTGTCTTCCCATCCCAGGTGAACACAATCTGTCAAACTGTACTGCAGCACTTAGTGTATGCCGTTATCTTGGATGTGATGAGAGCGCACTAAGCGAAGCTGTTTCATCATACAAAGGTGTAGCGCGAAGATTTTCGGTACTTCATACAGCCGGAGGTGTTACTGTTGTGGATGATTTCGCTCACAATCCAGAGAAAATAAAAGCAGCAGTGAAAGCATCCAGAGGAATCTCGCAGAGACTATTTATCATTTATCAGCCACATGGTTTCGGTCCTACACGATTCCTGAAAGATGAATACGTAGAGGTATTTCGTACCCAGATCAGACCGGATGACACTTTGGATTTACTTCCAATATACTATGCAGGCGGCACAGCCCAGAAGGATATCTCCTCATCGGATATTATCGATGCACTGGGGAGTGTTGCGTTTGAAGCAAGTGCACCTGAGAGCCGTGAAGAACTCCTTGAGAAGCTCAAGAGGAGTGTAGTTTCGGGTGACTGTATTTTACTTATGGGCGCACGGGATCCATCACTTTCCTCCTTTGCATCACAGATTGCATCACTTTTTGGCGGCGTAAAGACTCAAACTGCCTGAGCAGACTTAGAATTCCCTCGAGTTTTGCTCCTCTGAAACGCAAAAATGTGTTTCGACATGTTTTTTGCTGTTTAATATTTAGCCAACACTCCTTCAGGAAGCCGGGTTCAGTTTCATGTAAGAAACCAGGAGGCATCAAATGCGTTCCATCTGGTCAGGAGCATTAAGTTTCGGTTTAATCTATATACCTGTAAAAGTTTACAATGCAACAAAGAGCCACCAGATCGATTTTGACATGCTGAGGAGGTCTGATCACTGTCGTATCCGCTATGCCAGGGTCTGCAGAGAAACAGGTGAGGAGGTACCTTTTGACCAGATAGTAAAAGGTTACCAGTACCGTAAAGGAAGTTATGTAGTGCTGGAGGATGAGGATTTCAAGAGGGCGAATGTGCATAAGAGTCAGACTATAGATATAGTAGCTTTTGTAAATGCATCAGATGTCGATCAGAAGTTTCTTGAAAAGCCATACTATCTTGAACCGGTAAAGGGGGCAAAAAAAGCCTATGTTCTTCTTCGAGAAGCCATGAAAGAGAGCGGGAAGGCAGGGGTGGCAAGATTTGTGATGCGCACCAGGGAACACCTGGCATTGATAAAAGCGGAAGAGTCGGTAGTGGTACTCAACCAAATGCGTTTTGCGGATGAATTACGCAGTTCCTCTGAACTTGACATTCCCGCAAAAGGAACTGAAGAGGTTTCGCAGCGTGAGCTTGATCTGGCAAAAAAGCTCATAGAGCAATTAAGCGAGGAGTGGAAACCTGAACAGTATCATGACACCTATTTTGAAGACCTGAAGGAGATTATCAAGCAGAAAGTTGAAGGAAGAGTTCCTGAGCCGGTGAAGCCAGAGGAAGTACCTCAGGCAGTTACAGATCTCTTCTCAAGGCTGAGCCAGAGTCTTGAAATGACCAAGCATAAAAAAGCCGCTTAGAATCAATTCCGATGTCACTCGATAAATACCGGAAGAAGCGTGATTTTTCTCTCACACCTGAACCTGCAGGTGAGAGAGAGGAAAAAGAGAGCAGTGCATTATGTTTTGTTGTACATAAACACAAAGCCTCCCATCTTCACTATGATCTCAGACTCGAGCTCGATGGAGTATTAAAGAGCTGGGCTATTCCAAAGGGTCCCTCACTCGATCCATCCAGAAAAAGACTTGCCGTGATGGTAGAAGATCATCCGCTGGAGTATCGCGATTTCGAAGGCACTATTCCGGAAGGAAACTACGGGGCCGGGACAGTGATGATCTGGGATGAGGGCACATATTCAGTTCCGGGGACAGATGGACAGAAAAGAACAGAGGAAGAGATCAGAAAAGGGCTTGACCGGGGCAATGTTTATTTCACTCTTGATGGTAAGAAACTCAAAGGGGCCTTTCACCTGGTCAGACTGAAGAGAGGTACACAGGAGAATAGTTGGCTGCTGATAAAAAAAGATGACCAGTTTGCAACTGAAAGAGAGATTCCGGATGAGGGACTTTCCGCACGGAGTGGACGTACACTTGAACAGATACGCAGTCAGGATTATCTGGATGAGAATTTTACAATTGATTTATCGAAGATAGATCTTTCCGGATCACAGAAGGCCCCCCCTCCCCCTGGTCCAATCCAGCCCATGCTCTCTCAACTGGTTGGGGAACCATTTGACCGTCAGGGATGGGTCTTTGAGATAAAATGGGATGGTTACCGGGCGATAGCCGAGGTGATGAATGGAAAAGTAAAGCTCTATTCCCGCAAGGGAAAGAGTTTTCTAAATGACTATCCTCCACTGGCAAGAGATCTTGAGAAGATATCTTTTCAGGTGATTTTTGATGGTGAGATTGTGGTGTTAGACAGTGAAGGCCGTTCTGACTTTCACCTCCTGCAGGATTACCGCCGCACAGGAAGCGGAGATCTCGCCTACTACATTTTCGATCTTTTATACCTGGAAGGCTACGATTTGCGCAGCCTGCCTTTACTTAGAAGAAAGAGCATCCTGAAAACTATTATTCCTGCTCTTCCCCGTATCCGTTACAGCGATCATATTCATGAAAACGGAAAGGCATTTTTCGAGCTTGCAAAGCAGAACCGGCTGGAAGGAATAATGGCAAAGGAGGGAAGCAGCAGTTACATGGGTGGAACACGCACCTGGCATTGGCAGAAGATAAAAGCCACTCTCAGTCAGGAGATTGTTATTGGAGGTTTTACCGAGCCCAGAGGCGGCCGGACAGGAATAGGAGCGCTTCTGGGCGGAGTCTATGAAGATGATGAACTTGTGTATGCCGGAAGTGTGGGTAGTGGATTTACAGATGATGAACTGCCACTGGTAAGAGAGAAGCTAATCAGATTCATCAGAGAAGACTCCCCTTTCAGAAAGTCACTGAAAAGCGACACCAATATTACCTGGGTGGATCCTGTTTTTGTGTGTGAAGTAAAATTCTCTGAATGGACACCGGAAGGACTGATGCGTCAGCCGGTTTTTCTGGGATTCAGGGAAGATGTCGATGCAAGACAGATTCGCAGAGAGATACCAGTAAGCAAAGCTGGTATTGGAAGATATGCTGTTCCCGAAAGCAGTGATAAGTTTCTGGAGGTAAGCGGAAAAACCCTCAAGTTAACAAATTTAAACAAGTATTACTGGCCTGGAGAGGGAATCACAAAAGGCGACACTATCGATTACTACAGGCAAGTGGCTCCTTTTATTCTCCCCCACCTCATTGACCGGCCTGAGTCCCTGCACAGGTTCCCGGATGGAATAAATGGAAAGAGTTTTTTTCATAAGGATATGAGCGATGTTCCTGAGTGGATTAAAACAGAATACGTGGAATCAGATATTCCTGAGGGGCGGGTACGGTATCTTCTTTGCCAGGATGAGGCGTCCCTGGTGTACATGGTCAATCTGGGCGCAATCGAGATAAATCCCTGGATTTCCAGGGTCGGCAGACTTGACAGACCTGATTACATGGTCATTGATCTTGATCCGCTTGATTGTCCTTTCGAAGATGTCATCGAAACAGCACTTGTTGTCCATAGAGTTCTTCAAAGTGTAGAAATGCCCCATTATGTAAAGACCTCAGGTTCAACAGGGATGCATATATTTGTTCCTCTGGGGGCTTTGTACAGTTACAGTCAGGCTCGTGAGTTTTCGGCTCTTATCTGTACCATTGTAAATGGTATGGAACCCTCGATTACCAGCATGGAGCGACCTCCGGAAAGGCGCAGGAGGAAAGTCTATCTGGATTTTCTCCAGAATATAAAAGGCAAAACGATGGCTTCGGTGTATTCTTTACGCCCCAGACCAGGTGCACCTGTCTCAACACCGTTAAACTGGGAAGAGGTAAAGGCCGGACTGAATCCTCAGCAGTTTACAAGGGAGGAGGTCATGCACAGGCTGGCAAAATATGGTGACCTGTGGAAACCTGTTCTGGGAGATGGGATCGATATGAAGAAGTATCTCTCCTCTCTTTGGGAAAAATACGGATGGGATAAGGATAGGAGGAAATGAGGAGGTTTCATACAGTAGTAACCGTGAATAAAAAACCGGGCTTGTCGCTGAGGCCAGAAATCTACTTTCATCTCTGCTCACTGTTCACGGCAAGCTTGCCTGGAATGGGTGATAGATATGTTGCGAACAAGCAGAAATGAGGAAATTGCAGAGGCGCAAAAAAGGCTTTCTGCCCCGTTCTATCATACTTTTTCCAGGGTGATGGTGATATTTAATCCCTATGCCGGGAAAAATGCAGGAATAAGCTCTTTCATAAAGAGAATTCCTGGCATACCTATACGTCCAATTGACATTCTAAAATCATCGGAACAGTACAAGAAAAAAATAAAGCAGTACCTTGAGGAATACGGAATTAAAGCAGAGATATCTCAAAGTGCCAGTGCAGGAGATGCCCTCCGGATTGCCCGTCAGTGCAGTATTTCCGGGTATGATCTGGTAATCGCAGCCGGTGGTGACGGCACCATAAACGCTGTTATAAACGGACTTGCTGGATCAGAAACCGTTTTCGGGGCAATTCCTCTGGGTACGGTAAATGTTTTCGCAATTCAACTCAATCTGCCCTTGGACCTGAGATCAGCCTGTGAATTGATTGCAAAAGGCAGAGTAAGGAAAATAGACCTGGGAAAAGCAGAGACCCAGTATTTTTCCTGCCTTGCCGGAATTGGATTTGATGCCTATGTGATTGCTACTGCCGATTCCAGACTGAAGAAGATAGCAGGTGCAGGTGCATACATTTTGAATGGACTTATAAATCTGATAAGATACAGATTTCACACGATTCACCTTTCTATTGACTCTCAACCTGTAAAGCACTCGGGCTACATTGTAATAATCGGTAACGGCAGATTCTACAGCAACAATCTTATAATTTCTCCCCAGGCAGAGATTGACGACGGCAAGCTCGATGTGGTAATCATGAAGAGCAGGAATATTTTTCACATGATCAGGTATCTCTGGAGTTTACGAAAAGGGAATCTGACAGATCTTCCCGATGTGGAGTATTATCAGGGTAAAGAAATTAACATTGAAAAGCATGGTCGGCATTTTATTCACCTTGATGGTGAGTATTACGGGAGAACTCCTGTAAAGATTACTGTTGAGCATTCTGTACTGAAAGTGGTTTGCTGAACTGAAACAAGGTCTATTTTAAATGGCAGATCTGAATTCAGCCGCAATATTTGACCTGGATGGTACCCTGATCCCACATACCAGTGCGGAGATAGCATTCTTTTTCCATCTGTTTAAGAAAGGGAATCTCAGCATATTTAACCTGCTGCAGATGATCCCGGCGATCTGGACCGCCAGAGGAAATCTCCATGAAATGACAAAGGCCAACAAGAGATATTTGCGCAACAAAAGAGTCAGGGATCTTCAAAATACCGCACGAAGATATTTTGAACCTCAAATTAGTAGGATTGTTTTTCCCAGGATGGTAGAGATAATTGAGGATCACCGGAATTGCGGAGATAAACTGCTTCTTCTGACCGGGACACTGGATCTTATTGCAGAGTGCTTTGTACGGGTCCTGGGTTTTGATGGGTACAGAGCAGCTACTCTTGAAATTGTGGATGGAAAATATACCGGTAGAATCACAGGAATTCTTCCTTATGGAATCGGTAAGCTGGAAGTGCTACGTGATTTAAAGAACAACTTTCATTTTGACCGGGACAGAACATCGCTCTATGCCAATGTCTTTTCCGACAGGTATGTCATGAATGCAGTAGAGAGACCTGTAGCGGTAAATCCAGACGCAAAACTACGCATCTACGCAAGAAAACTTGGCTGGGAAATGCTGGACGTGAAATGAAAAATTATCCATTACAGGCCTTGGCTTAAATACCTTTTTCGGTAATATTGCCCTAAAATAGCAAGTTGTACCCAGCCTAATAAACCAGCCTTTATAGCCCATTCCCCTTAGAATGTGATATTTAGGGCTTTTTAGTAAATGGCATGATGGTTGCTGTAGTTAAAAGACAGGTGTTATGCCATGAGAATGGCAGATGTGTGTGATGATGATGGGGTTTCAGGCGGAAAGCCTGAAGGAAACAGGGGACTTAAAAGAGTCCCCTTTTCTTTTGTATACTCTTTATGCCACAACAGAGAATTCGTTCAAATTCCCTTCGACCTGTTCTTTAATCATTTCATAAACCCGGCCGCACAGTTCAGTTTTTGTAGTCTCTTTGGTTACATCCAATGGCTGCAGAATATCCAGATATACAGTACCGGTCCTGATCTTCGCTGATTTTTTCGGCAGCAGACTGCATGCATTTCTGATTGCCACCGGGACGACCTGAACACCTGCCTGAATCGCCAGAGTAAAACTGGCCTGTTTAAATCCCCCCACTTTTCCATCCTCGCTCCGGGTCCCTTCCGGAAAGAGAATCAGAGAGATGTTTCCTTTCTGAAGATGTCTTACTGCCCTGTCGATAGAGGCTTTTGCTTTCCGGGCATTACTGCGATCAATCCAGATATGACCCAGAGCTGCTATACCCCATCCAAAGAACGGAATCATGAAGAGTTCTTTTTTAGCGATAAAGCTGATGGGATGGGTCAAGCCGGCGAATATTACCGGAATATCAAGAGCGCTCTGGTGGTTTGAAATAAAAACATACCTTTTTGATCTGTCCAGCTTTTCAGCCCCGGAGACTTTCACTCTCACCCCCCCTATCGCAAGCAGATGCAGATTCCACAAACGGGCAACAAATCTGGCTGCCTTTATGGAAAAGGGTCTTAACATGATACATATTACACCATATAAAACCGTGCTGAAAACTATCCACAGGATAAATACCGGAACACGCAAAGTGTCAAGTTTCTCTTTCAAGCCGCTGTTTTTCCCAGCCATACATTATCCTTTCCAATTTTCATTCGCAGCATCTTGAGCACCTCAGGATCGGATGACAGTTTCGTATTCCGTGAGCGGATTTTGTACTCGTTACCATCTGCGGTCAATATATGTATTATCAATGAGCATTCTCCTTTGTTAGTGCTGCACTGCTGATGTATTTCCTGGAGAAATTCTTTTTCCAGCCCTGCAGTGTTAAGCCGGATATGCACGCTTTTAGCAAGCTTCTCTCTTGATTCAGACAGTGAAATGCAGTTATCAAGCTTGAGTTTAGGCTTCTCATCACCTTCCCGCTTGCTTACTTGCCCATGAACAAGTACCATCGAGTCTACTGCAAGCAGGTGTTTGAATTTCTCATAAGCATCTCCGAACACAAGCAATTCAATCGAGCCGTCAAATTCCTCCATCTCCAGAAATGCCATCGGTCTGCCGTCCCTCTGGATATGTGTTTTGAGGCTTGTTATCATCCCACCCACAGTCACAGTCGCCCCGTCTTTGACTTCTGCTAATACTTCCTGCTTCAGAGATATGGATGAGAAGCCCTTTATTTCATCCTGAAATCTGTCCAGAGGATGACCGCTGATATAGAAATTGAGGACTTCTTTTTCGCGCTGCAGAAGCTGGTTGTAGGGCCAGGGCTGTACATCGGGAAGGGGAGGCTCCGGTATTGAAGCCTGCTGCTCGCTTTCTGTAGTAGTGAAGAGTTCCTCAAAAAGGTTTTCCTGCCCGGAGATACGGTCTTTCTGAAAGCTCCCGCCATATTCTATAGCTTTATCGATAGCTGCAAAGAGCTGTGCACGGGTACCCGGGAGTGAATCAAGCGCACCTGCACAGACCAGTGATTCAAGACATTTCTTATTTACAATCCGCAGATCAACCGATTTGCAGAGGTCAAAGATCGAAGTAAACTTTCCTTTTGTTCTCCGTGCTTCAAGAATCGAATCCGCAGCTTTACCGACATTCTTGATAGCCTCCATGCCAAGTCTGATATTTCCATTATCGATACTGCATTCACCTTCGCTTCTGTTGATATCAGGAGGCAGAATCCTGACACCCATCCGTTCAGATTCGTTTTTGATTATAAGGAAATTCTCCTGGTTTCCTATCCATGATGTCAGGTTGGCGGTCATATATTCCAGGGGATAATGAGCCTTGAGATAAGCAGCCTGATAGGAAACATGAGCGTATACTGTTGCATGAGCTTTATTGAAACCATACTCCGCAAACTTGGCCATCAACTCGAATACTTCCCGTGCCACCTTTGCATCGATGCCCTTTGCTTTGGCTCCCTCAACAAACTTGCTCCCCATCTCCTCCATAACATCGGCTTTTTTCTTCCCCATCGCTTTCCGCAGAACATCAGCCTGACCAAGAGAGAATCCGCCCATTTTCTGTGCAATACGCATCACCTGCTCCTGGTAGATGATTACTCCATAGGTAACCTCCAGGATTTCCTTGAGCATAGGATGAAGGTAAGCAATTTCCTCTTTGCCGTGTTTACGTCTGATAAAGGTGTCGATATTGGCCATCGGTCCCGGACGATAAAGAGCGGCCATGGCGATAAGGTCTTCCACACAGGTCGGCTTAAGCTTTCTTAAGTAATCCTGCATTCCCTGCGATTCAAACTGGAAAACTCCTGTTGTCTCTCCTTTACCGAATAATTCGTATGTTGTCTGGTCACCATCGGGAAGTTTCCACAAGTCAATGACTTTTCCGTGGTATTTCCTGATCAGCCGGATGGTTTCCTGAAGAACAGTGAGGGTTCTAAGCCCCAGAAAATCCATCTTGATGAGTCCGACCTTTTCCACGAAATTCATATCAAACTGGGTCATTACAGTATCGGCACCAGGCTGCTTGAAAAGCGGAGCCCAGTTTACAACCTCACCCGGGGCGATAATCACTCCTCCGGCATGCATTCCCGCCTGTCTCGCTAGTCCCTCGAGAACTCCCGCGTGACGGAAAAGCTCCTGATATACGGTGTTTCCCTCGATGGTTCTTGCAAGTTCACCGTTTGCCTTTATAGATTCGTCAAGTGTCTTCTCATTTACCATCGAGGAGAGCCGGTTGGCTTCCGCAACAGGCACACCCATGGCTCTGGCAACATCCTTGATCACCATTTTGGCTTTCATTCGCCCGAAATTTATTATCTGGCACACCGCATCCCGTCCGTACTTCCCGATAACATAGTCGATCACCTTGTACCGGTCACGGTCAGCAAAATCTATATCCGCATCAGGCATCGACACTCTTTCGGGATTCAGGAAACGCTCGAAGATCAGGTCGAATTTAATGGGATCAACACTGGTAATCCCGATTACATAGGCCACCAAGCTTCCTGCTGCCGACCCTCTGCAACCCACCATCACTCCCATTTTCTGTGCGGTAGCAACAAAGTCCCTGACAATCAGGAAATATCCTGCAAATCCCATGGAACAGATGACTTTCAGTTCGTATTCGAGCCGTTCCGTAAGTCCGGGAGTAATATGCGCGTATTTCTCTTTCAGGCCGGCTTTTGCAATCGAAGAGAGGTAGCTCTCGGGATTTTCAAAGCCCTGGGGAACATCGGGGACCGGAAGTTGCGGCTTGATCTTGACAGTCACATTACACTTCTCAGCTATTTCGAGTGTATTGCTCATGGCTTCGGGGATATCGGGAAACAGGGCAGCCATCTCCTGGGGAGATTTGAAGTAGAGCTGGTCAGATGAGAATCTGAACCGATTCGGGTCGTTCATGGTTGTCCCTGTCTGTATACACAGGAGCACCTCATGGGACTGTGCGTCCTCTTTCCGCAAATAGTGAGCATCATTGGCAACGATAAACGGAATCCCCAGTTCTCTTCCCAGTTTTATCATCTCGTCAAAGGCCACAATTTCCTCATCAATATTATGATTCTGCAGCTCGAAATAAAAATTGCCCTCTCCGAATATTGACAGGTATTCCTGAGCGATTTTAACCGCTTTTTCCCTGTCCCCATCAAGAATAGCCCTGGGGATAGCTCCTGCAATACACGCTGATGTCGCGATTATTCCCTGGCTGTATTCCCGGAGTACCTCCATGTCAATTCTCGGTTTGTAATAAAAACCTTCGAGATACCCGATACTGCTGAGACGCATCAGGTTTTTCCATCCGGTATTATCTTTGGCCAACAGAATCAGATGATGGTATGAGCGTTCATCTTTGCTTATCATTCTGTCATGTCTCGAACCTGCTGCCACATAGGCTTCGAAACCCAGTACAGGCTTTATACCGTCAGACATGCAGGCTTCGTAGAATTCAATTGCACCAAACATTCCGCCATGATCAGTAATAGCCAGTGCGGGCATTCCGAACTCTTTAGCCTTCTTGACCAGGTCTTTAATTTTTATAGCCCCGTCGAGAAAGCTGTACTCTGTATGATTGTGAAGATGGACAAAATTAGCGCTCATTTTGGAAGGACTCCGATCCTGCTTATTCTTTTCAAGTAAAACTGTTTCTTAGATCTGCCGGGAGAGACTTCTCCCTCCACAATGGGCTCAACACCCTTTTGACAAGATATGGGATCGACCACATAGGTATTTTTCTTTATGTATGGACTCCCCTCATACTCGAATACCAGTAACTGACCCGTAAGGATCGCATAATCGACCACATGCAGCATCTCACTTGTTTCAAGCTGCTTCAGTTCTCTTCCATACTTTGTATTCCTCATCTGGACTGATGGTTCCGGCTTCTCTGAATCGGGTTGGGTAAGAGGGTAGAATTCCTGAACAGGAGACTGATCGGAGGAAAGAGCAGCCTCCGGTACTGCAGGGAACTGATCCTGTCCAGGCATGCGATAGTCAAACCCCAGCCCCGCAAGAATCTCCCTGACTCTGTTTTCGTTGCCTCTTTTTATCAGATAAACTGCATCAGCAGATAACGGTTCAAGCAGAGAACGAAGCGGTTCATAGGATTCGATCTGCCCGGTAATCTTCTTTTCACCTGAAACGAGCAGATCTCTTTCTGTAATGTAAAGACGATAAAACTCCCTCAACCATTCCCGGACTGTCTCTATGACATTTACAGGAGCATTCCATCCTGTAAGCCACTGAAGGATGCTCTCTCCAGTCACCCCTCTGCTCAGAGAATCCGCGATGACCGTTTTCTCTATTCTGCCTTTGTAGACCCGGTCCAGAGTACCAAGCTCACCTGCCTGCATGAAACTGAAGAGATCTGAGCTGTCAGCCTCCTGAGGAATAATCACAGTGAAATCAGCAGGGATGACAATTTCTGTTTTGGAGATGTCACCCGGACCAATGAAACGGGGCTTACCAAAAACAAGACCGGTACCTTTTTTCCTTAGTTCAAGAACACCAGAAAACCTCAGTGCCAACAGCGTATTTATTGCCTGCTGCCTGTCCTGTTCCGGAAAAACCGAAGTCCTGATCCATTTATCACTGCTGTTGTTAATCAACTCATGGAGCATCTCCTGCCGCCACCCGCCGGAGTACCTGAATGTAAACTCCACCAGATCTTTGTACCGCTGATCCGGACTCTCAGCGAGCCATGACCGGAAGGCTGGTTGATTAAAAAGGAATTCCTGTTCTGTTTCGTAAAGAATTTTTCTGCTTCTGCAGTAGGCAATTCCCAGCCTGGAGATACTATCACCGCTTTCAGATTTAAGCTGCGAGCCTGCATCGGTCAACTTTTTTATCTGAGATGAAGCTGTCCTTGTGAGCCCACCCGTCTTTTTTTTCTTCAACTGCCCCTGGAAACCCAGACCGGCAATGACAGTGATATCATTGAGCATCCGCCAGACCCAGGTTGTGACAGGCTGGCTTTCAACCGGTTCTGCCGCATTGTCAAGCAATGTCCTGATCATATAAGGTCTCAGAGATTGCTCAAATTCATCAAATCCGAAGATGCGTACAGTCCCGGACTGGTTTTTAGCAGCATAAACCAGAAATGAAAGGACCAGAGGATCTGCAAATGGCTCCTGTTCCAATACAAGCCCCGTATCCCCGGTCAGGTAAGCCAGAGCACATCGGAGCTGGTTATTGTTGTCCAATCCGAGGTACCTGTCTCTGAGAGATTCCGGTCTGGAAAATTCAGCCGCTGCCTGGGCGATTTTGCTCGATGAAAGGATTCTTCTGGATGTGTCTGAACCCTTCAGGAAATGGGCAAAAACCCAAGCTGATGGCAGCTTCCCGATATATTGTGCAAATCCGGAGATTATTTGGCTACTCACTGTGTCCCGTTCAATCGATCAGAAGAAACATCAATGGTAAAAATAAGAAATGGCAGAGTATGGGGCGGTGAAAATGGCGACTTTAGGTGAATTGGATTTTTCGGTGGTATTTGTGATGTTTGATGTTATTCGCCACATTCGTGGCGTAATATCGGCGGCATAAATGCCGCCTCTATAACCAAATCAAACCAGGTAACCCGGGTTGGGAAAACGCCTTAAGGCACTTTTTCACCCCGGAGGTAATTTTATGAATCTATGGTTTATGTCACAATTTCAGCTCAGAGGTAAGGTTGAAAACGATATATCTTTAAGACACAAACCATCCCTCTTCCATTATAATTGCAGATTCACGAAAAATAAAGTAGATTTCTATGTATTCTAAACAGGAGAGCTTATGGTCGATAAAGAATTGTTGGATATATTATGTTGTCCTGAAACAAAACAGGATCTCGTCCTGATCAGTGGCAAAACAATCCAAGCAATCAATTCCAGAATTAAATCAGGTGAATTGAAAAACCGTGCGGGAGAGATAATAAGTGAACCGATAGATGCCGGTTTGCTCAGAGAGGATCGCAAATACCTCTACCCTATCCGGGAGGATATTCCAATAATGCTTATCGACGAGGCGATCCCTTTCGAGCAGTTTGATTCCGAATCCTGATTTTTATAACAATGTAAATTGCAGCCAGAATCACAATAAGTATACCCTGGACTACAACCGGTAAGGTAATAATACCGGTTTTATTCTCCTCAGAACCCGTAAGCATTATCTCTTTCAGTGTATCGCCGCAGGCACTGACTCCATTGACAAGCAGCGTAAATTTCCCGGCGCCGGTTGTGTCCATCCGGTTCCATGGGATAACCCATTCAATTGAAACCGTTTGGAGACTGTCTAAAGTTTTGCGGTCCACCTTGTAATAATCAGAGTCGACCGGAGGAACGGGAATACTTACAGGGATGGTATTACCCTTTTGTGTTTCAAAACTGAATTTCCATTCAGTACATTTTAGTTTTCCCTCTGAACGCAGATATCCCGCCAGCCCTTCAGGAGTCCTCAGAGCATCCCACCGCCAGGAATCCCCCCATTTCTTAGATGTTTCGGCACTCCATTCAAGCAGAAAACCGTCCAATTGAATTCGCCGGCCATATTTGTCAATGTTATAAGATTCAGATGAGAAAACAGGAAAGGAAAACAGAAGAAGGGAAAATGAGAGGCAATAGAGGGCAACAGATAATTTCCACATTTTAGTTTTCCTTTTTTGTGAGAAAATGAGTTTTGCTTCAGAGCTAACTCAATGATTAAATCACATCCGTTGCCATATTAAGATCATTGCACACATCTGAACCCGATACTGGCTTCGGCAAAATCCGGAGAAAACCAGTGACGGTTTGTGATTCGCAGTTGCATGGGTCCGCTGTACCAACCTCCACCCCTTATCACCTTGTAGAGGCTTGTCGGGGGACCTGAGGGATTATTTTCCTCAGAATAGGAATAGTAATCCTTTTCATAATTATCTGCTGTCCACTCCCAGGCGTTCCCTGTCATATCATGGAGTCCCCATTTGTTAGCAGCACACCTGCCTGTCTGTCCGGGCCCCCCGTTTCCAGCAAAAACACATTTATTTTTATCCGGAGTACTGTTTCCCCATGAATAAATGGACTTTGTACCACAACCAGCAGCATACTCCCATTGAGCCTCTGTCGGCAGTTTCATCTTCTTCCATCGACAATATGCCTGCGCCTGATACCAGGTCACGCACTGAACCGGATATCCAGGATTACGGTATTGCGAAGGCACTCTTGTCTTCTGAAACTCCTTCCCATTCCAGATAAGGCACTTCCCATCATCATAATGAGCTGGAGTGCAGTGCCCCGCTTTTACACAGGAATCATATTGCGCCTCTGTGACCTCAAATCGATCAATCTTAAATGAAGAAAGGGTAACAGGATGCTCCAGGCGCTCATCACTTTCACCATTTTTATCACCCATTACAAAAGTGCCAGCCGGAACAGTAACAGTCTGCGCAAGAGAGGGAAGCGCACAAACACTTATTAACACCAGCAGAAGTTTTTTCATTGACTGGTCTGTTTTTCAACTGCGAAAAGGATTATTCCAAAGACCACAAAAGCCCCTATTACCAGAATGGAACTGAACCGTCTTCGATTGCGCTGACTCTCTATCCGTGCGTTTTCAAGAGAATCTGTATAGGCTTTGGAAAGCTTAAGGGAGATCTTCAATTGATCAGCAACCCCACTTTTAATATTCACCTTCGTTTGGAAGGGTTCATGATTAGTCAAGATGGCCCTAACCAGATGCTCTCCTGGTCTTAAGCGGGAGTCAGAATATGGAGCCACTCCTACCTGTTTATCATCGATAAACAAAGTTGCCCCTGATGGTTCAGTTGTTATGGACAATCCACCAGGTTGCTGGAGAACTATGTTCAGTTCAGTGGTCCCGATAGTGTCTATTCTGAATTCAACTTTCTTTTGGTAGTATCCACTTTTTTTAAGAATAAGGAGATGTCTGCCAGTATCCAGGTCTTCAGCAGTAATCGGACTAAGCCCCCGGAGAGAATCGTTAAGGTATACAGCAGCACCTGCGGGTTCAGTTTTTATGATCAGGGTAACACTTTTTTCTGGAATGGCCTCTGATGTATCGCCTGGGGTAAGGGAGTCAGCAGAAAGGGGTTGGGCATGGATATTAAGGCAGGCCCCCAGAATCAGAGCAAAGATGGAGAAGAGAGATGGTTTCATAAGAACTCCTGAGAGAAAAAATCTGGTAATAATATACAATAAGTGGTGGATTTTGGAGAAAAGAATTGATGTGCGTGTTTTCCCTTTGAGGTGATTCAGTGATTTAGCGTTCAGGGTTGCTTATTACTTCGGGGTTTTTCATTGCGCCCACAAGATTGACAAACATTATTGTGTCTTGAAGCAATAGGTCATCTTGGAGGTGAATTTGCTCAGGGGGGTGAACTTTTACCTCAGAGACTTTTACCTCAGAGATGAAATAGTGACTAAGACTTAAGGCAGCAAGTTATCCCCGGGTAAGGCTACCCCAGAGATAAATCTGTGATTTAAAACAGCCCCGATTTTTGCTACTCTTTTTTCCACTTTGAATAATCATCCGGATAAGCACCTGTAAAGCTAAGGAGGACTCATGGCGACTAAACCAAGAATGATCGTCCCGAACGCCTTCTACCAAATCAGATCCGCCTGCATCCCTGAACTCAAAGCATTCTCCAGTGAGAAAATGAAAAAATTCCTGCTCAAACAGATCTCTATCTCCAAGGAAAAGTATGCCTTTAAATGCTTCTCCTGGTCTATCATGGATGACCACTATCACCTGGTGGTTCAATCCAGCGAAGAAACCATCTCCAAATTCATGCAGCGGGTTAACTTT
>JAAYIG010000057.1 GCA_012523595.1 Fibrobacter sp. | reverse complement strand
TTATCTGTCTTCGCAATTCACTTATCGATTGCATGCTTAACGTGCCTTGAATGTTTTGATGGCTTCTGTAAGATCATTTCTCAACTGCTCATCCATGGCACCACTCTCCCTGATTTTATCAGTAATTGAGGGATAGTTTTTCTGCATAAATGAGAGATACTCTGATTCCCATTCCCTGATCTCATCTATCGGCATATCATCCAGAAATCCGTTTACACCTGCATGGATTATGATTACCTGCTGCTCAACAGGCAGCGGATGGAGTGTGTCCTGCTTTAAAAGTTCCCGCATCCTCTCTCCTCTGGAGAGGAGGGCCTGAGAGTGGGAGTCAAGTTCAGATCCGAATTTTGCAAATGTTGCAAGTTCATTGAACTGAGCCAGATCAATCCTCAGTCTTCCAGCAACCTGCCGCATTGCTTTTATCTGGGCGTGGCCACCTACACGGGAAACTGATAGTCCCACATTGATAGCCGGTCTGAATCCGGAGAAGAAAAGACCTGTTTCAAGATAAATCTGCCCGTCTGTAATCGAGATTACATTGGTGGGAATATAGGAAGAGATATCCCCGGCCTGGGTTTCGATAATGGGAAGAGCTGTAAGAGAGCCTCCTCCATTGCGGTCTGATAATTTGCATGCCCGTTCGAGCAGTCTTGAATGTAAATAAAATACATCGCCGGGATAAGCCTCACGCCCCGGGGGTCTCCGCAACAGAAGAGAGATCTGACGGTATGCCTGGGCGTGTCTTGTGAGATCATCGTACACAATCAGCACATCTTTACCCTTCCACATGAATTCTTCCCCGATAGCGCACCCCGAATAGGGAGCAAGATACTGCAGCGATGCCGGATCACTGGCAGTGGCACTGACAACCACGGAATACTCCATGGCTCCATGCTCCTGCAGTGTCTTTATGACCTGAGCCACAGAGGAGAGTTTCTGGCCTATCGCCACATAAATACAGATAGGACGGTCAGGCTGGTCCCTCTGATTTAGAATTGTGTCTATAGCTATTGCGGTTTTACCTGTCTGACGATCACCGATAATAAGCTCTCTCTGGCCGCGTCCTATCGGTATCATAGAGTCTATTGCTTTTATTCCGGTTTGAAGAGGCGTTTTAACCGGCTGACGTTCCATTACTCCGGGAGCTATAACCTCTATAGGCCTCTGTTTGTCTGAAGAAATCGATCCCTTACCGTCCAGAGGCATTCCCAGAGGATTAACTACCCGGCCAAGAAGTTTTTCCCCTACAGGCACAGAGACCACTTCACCGGTGCGGTAAACCTCATCACCCTCCTTGATCTCTGCAGTGTCACCCAGGATAATACAGCCGATGCTTCCTTCCTCAAGATTCAGGACCAGACCGTATATATTATTTGGAAAACGCACCAGTTCTCCGTAGACACTCTTTTCCAGCCCGAAGATTCTGGCTATTCCATCACCGACCTGAAGCACATAGCCCACTTCTCTGAGGTCAAGCTTGTTCCGGTACTGTTTGAGTGATTCTTCAATGACACCGGTTACCTTTGGAATTTCTATATCCATATCAATATGCTCCTGCTGAACTCAAAAGCATCTGGCAAATATCCTGCAACCGGGAACTTATACTGCTGTCCAGAACTTTTCCTCCTATTCTCAACCGGAAACCTCCAATCAGCGATGGGTCGGTTCTGAATATGGCATCAATTTTACAATTACAAAAATCTGTGAGGTGCCTGATAATCCCGGCTTTCTGTGTATCTGTAAATGAAATCGCGCTGATAACTTCCGCTTCCTTGATATTGTTTATCTCATTAAAGCGTTTCTTCATCTCTTTTCTGATAAGAGGAAGGATATCGATGATGTTCTCTGAGAGCAGTTCCTTCAGAATATGCTTTACAAGGGATGGTGTCTGCCCGGAAAAGAACTTCTCCACTATAGAGATTTTATCTTCCACAGATATCTGCGGATGTCTGAGAAAACTGGAAAAGTCCTTTGATAATTGCATCAGTTCCATAATTTCTGAAAACAGCTTATCTACGGTATCATAGTGTGATAATTCAAATTCCATGATTGCATTTGCATATTCACGGGCAGCCTGTTCAACTTTCATTTCTGCTCTCCTTTGCCCTCTCCAGCGCTTCAACCATCGAACTGATCTGCGATGCGGAATATGCGGAAAGATCCTGATTTTCCATAATTTTACCGGAAAGAGACACAGAGATATCGATCACTTTAGAGCGTAGCTGCTGCATTGCGTCCTCTTTTTCGAGCTCAAGCTGCTCCAGAGCCCTTTTGTGCATTTCGGCTATTTCCTTACGGGCGTTTTTTACAATTTCATCCCTTTCTCTGTTACCTTCCAGTTTGGCAATTGTGATTAATTCCTTGACTTGCTGTTCAATCTGAGAAAGGCGGAATCTGTAGTCACTTTCCAGTCTGGCTGCAGCCTGCCGGGTCTGCTCGGCATTCTGCAGGTCATTTCTGATTCTCTCTTGTCTTGACTTCATCAGTTGCTGAAGCGGACCCCAGGATAATTTCCATACTATATACAAGGCGATCAGAAAAGTGACCACCTGTGCCAGTAAAAGTGAGAGATTGATCTCTATCATACCGGTCTTATCCTATATATTTTGTAAACGGGTTTGCAAAAAGCAGAATGATAGCCAGAAAAAGAGTGTAAAGCACAAGAGATTCTATGAAAGCAAGCCCAAGCATCATGTTAAGCTGCAGTTTCCCGGTTGTTTCCGGCTGCCTTGCTATCCCCTGGAGTGCGGATGAGATACATATACCCATCCCTATGCCGCATCCGGTTGCAGCCAGAGCAACACCCATAACCGCCACTATAACAGAGTTGCTCAAAAAATTCATTGCAGACGCATCTGCTGCCATCACCAGACCCGTTGAGAAAAGAATGAGAGTACAAGCCAGAACTGAACGCATAAATAAGTCCTTTCTTTTCAGTGCTCCGCCGCCTGGACTGCACCACCGATGTATGAAATTGTTAATAAAGTAAATACCAATGCCTGGATGATCCCTATAACCAAACCCAGAAGAAGAATAAACGGTCTGAGTAAAAGCGGACCAAGTGAAAACCATCTGTCAATCAAAACAGGACTGAGAATAAACTGGGCAATCAGAATCACAAGTATTGATAGAAACAGCTCTTTCGAAAAAATATTGCAGAAAAGACGCAAACCAAGGGAAAATGGACGCGTAAAGGCACTTATGACCTCAGTCATCACCAGAAGAATCGTTACAGGGAAAAAATACCAGGGAAGTCTGGGACCCAGGAACTGCTTGAAATAATCAAGCCCCTGCACTCGGATGCCTTCAAAGGTATAATAGACAAACACGGCAATCGCCAGTCCGAAAGTAGTGTTGGGGTTTGCGGTAGGGGAACTCAAGCCGGGAATAAGACCAATAATATTGGAAACGAGGATAAAGATAAACATGCCCGCAAAAAGCGGATAATATCGTTTGCCTTTCTGTCCTATTATCTGGTCTGAGAGATCAAATACATAGGAGAGAAGCAATTCTAACATAATCTGCAGTTTCCCGGGTTGAAGAGATGCTTTACGGAATGCCAGATATGACATCAAAATCAAAATACCCCAGGTTAGAAAACTCATAAGCAGACTGGGGTGGATATAAGGGATATTAAAAACTATTGCTTCGGGGATAACTGAATCCATATCTGTTACCTGCCTGCTTTGTTCGATCTTAAAACCAGAACAATGCTGCTGATCATCAAACCAGCCCCTGTCCCGCTTATAATACCTGCCGTATTGATTTTGAGGAGAAAAACAAGAATACAGAAAACTGCTGTCAGAATGGCAAAACGAAGTACCATCCCTGCGAAATATCTCCTCAGAAAACCTGCTTTTAAACCGGTTATGCTTTTTATAGAAAGAGAGTGCAAATATAGTCCCAGAAATGAAATTGAAAAACCGGCAGAAACTCCGCTCCAGAATTTCTCTGCTCCCAGAACCCAAATGAGTAAAATCACGGTGGAAAAAAAGGAAATCATTACTATTAAAAGGTGCTTATTTTTCATCTTTATCCAGCCTGCGAATCTCTAAAAAGAACTGACGAAATCCGGCAAAAATCCCCAGAGCAAAGAAAATCAGAAGAAATACCGGTCCGGTGGACAGCCATTTATCCAGGTAATATCCGATCAGAAGCCCAACTATGCTTGTCAGTACCAGATTTATTCCCAGACTGGCAGCAATCATCAGATTTTTCCATTCTCTTTTGTCCTGAGATATTTCAGTTTTTTTTTGATTCATTTTCCCGTTAATACCTACTTACGATGGTTCTGGAAACCGATTGCTCTTATAAACGCAGCCTGAAAACATCAAAGAATGCATTTAATTGATGCGGGTTCTGAGCAGGCTAAATTCGAAGGTGCTTGAAGCTGATGTGCGGTGAGCGGGAAGGATTTTTATTAAAAGGGAGAGTCTCAGCATCTTTATTAGGTGCTGAATACATTTTGAAAGGAAGATTCAGGGTCAGATCCCTGAAAGACTCTCTTTCTTTATTCATATCATCATCTGTTTACATTGTAAACTCGTTCGTTACTGACAATTTCTGTAGACAACACTTCGTAACGGGAAACGGAAAGAAACTGCAAGAGTGATTAATACAGAGAGGAGAAGAATAATTCGAAACAAGTTCTCACAATAACAGACTGAACCAGTAAGAAATTAATTTGTGCAGACATGGTTGGCAATTTTGCCGGTGAAATGAGTAGAGATAAAAAAGGGGACAGACTGCTTTTTTACCTTTATATGGTCGACATTCGCGCACTTCATTGACCTTTGTGCGCAGACTCAATAAATTTAGGAACCAGAGGGCGCAAAGGACACGCAGAAAGGTCATGCTCACTGAGCTGAGCCGAAGTGAGCACCTGCCTTGATCGTAATTTTTTATTATCTTCTTTCCTGTTATTATTAAAAATCACATTCCTCCAATTAAAGGTTGTATTTTTCGGTAAACGAAAAACAGGAGAAAAGAATTGTCCAGGTTTGCTGAATTTGCACGGGAACTTCATGAGAATGAGAAACATATCTTTCCCAGGAAACTTGAGCCGGTCTCTTATCCCAGTAAAAGTGAAAAACTGGGAGACATAAGAGCGGTTATCTGTGATGTTTATGGGACACTGATAAACTACTGGAAACCGGGCTTTGAAACATCTGAATCCCGTACCAATTCTCTTTTGAAGGCTTTCAGAATAATCGCCGACCGTTTCGGCATAACAGAGATACTTATTGAGATCAATCCTCAGGAGAATCCGGAGAAGACTCTCAGTGATTTTTATCACGGGCTGATCGCACTCAACCACGAGAAGGCGAGAAAAGCCGGAAAAGAGTTCCCGGAGGTGAAAATAGAAGAAGTATGGAGTGTTATACTCCTTATTCTAAAGAGACGGGGTTATGACCTCTCGGCATTCAATCCGGTTGAAGGGGAAGATTTCAGCCGTGTGCTGGCATTTACCTACAATTTTTACTCTCTTGGAAGGCAGTTGTATCCTGGAGTAGTTGATGCGCTTGAGCAGTTGAAAAAGCAGAATATGGTTCTGGGAATCGTCTCCAATGCCCAGTTTTACACCCCAATGGATCTCACTCTCCTGATAAGGGATCAAAGCAATGGAAAATATGATGATTTCAATGAGCTTTTTGACCCTGATCTGACGTTTTTCTCTTATGAGTACGGGGTGGCAAAGCCAAATCAACTGCTTTACAGGAGACTCTTTGATTCCCTTTATGAGTTTCAGATCCTGCCTGAACAGACTGTAATTGTGGGCAACGACCTGAGCATAGACATCGAGCCGGCAGCAGGAGTCGGGATGCGAACTGCTTTTTTTACTGGTGATAAAGAATCCGCATTCATGCATGATCTGGATCAGAAGGTGATTCCGGATCTTTGCTTCCAGAGTTGGGATAGTTTACCTCAACTCCTGTCTTTCTTTTCGAAGGAGAAGAATAACTGATGAAGAGATTGCAATTATATGTATTTGGTACAATGCTGCTGTTTTTTTCCGGTGCTTCAGCGTTCAGGATGGAACTGGAAATAGATCCCTCCGATGAAGATGCCCTCCCATCAGCGATTTTCAAGGCGGTAAACGATGCCTATGAGATGAACATGAAAGGACTGGAGGCTCTTGAGAAAAAGCAGTACGATGTTGCGCTGGATTATTTCGATGAGGCGCTGAAAATCTTACCGGATTACGATGATGCGCGGAATAACAGAGGCGTGGTTTATTACCGTAAAGGGGTGATTTCAGAGGCTGAGAAGATATGGGAGAAACTGGCTTCTGAAAAACCTGAGTATTCTACAGCATCTTACAACCTGGGGCTGATCCTTCTTCACGAAAAACAGGCTGATGCTGCCGCAAGGCTTTTTGAGAGGGCGATCAGGAGCAATAGTAAATTTACAGAGGCCTACGTCCGCCTCGGACTTATCTATTTGCAGACCGGGAAGAAAGAAAAGGGGCTTGAAAACCTCAGAAAAGCGTATAAAATCGAACCAAATAATCAGGATGCCTGGAGTTTTCTCGCTCATGGGCTTATCGTGACAGGTGATACGGCCGGAGCTGTAGCCGTGCTGAAAAAACATGAGGGAAAAGCTGAAGCCCTGAGAATGCTTGGCCTGATTGAGAGTTCAAGGAAAAATTATGAGAAAGCTGCAACATTGCTGAGCAAAGCTGTCTCTGCTGGTGCGGACCCCAATATCCTTGTTGAACTGGCATCAGCACAGGTTGAGCGGGGTAAATGCAAAGAGGCGCTGACCAGTTTGAACAGGTATTTCCAAAGCCCTGTCAAGCATAGCGCCGATGCCTTTCTTATGGCAGGTATCGCGTCCAAAGACTGCGGTGACGTAAAGGGAGCCCAGAAATATTTCGAGGATGGATCGGAAAAATATCCTGATGATGCGATTATTAAGTATAATCTCGGACAGATCTATTTCAATTTGAAAAAATATGAGCAGGCGGAGAATACCTGGACCGGACTATCCGATTCACTTCAGGATCCCTCTCTGCTTTATATCCGTGCTCTTAATGCCCGCAGGATGGGTAATCTGAGCGTTGCCCAGAAACTGATTACCCGTGCCCTGGAAATGGATGACAGGGCAGAGTATCACGACCTGCTTGGTGTCATTTACCATCAGAATAAAGATGACAAAAAGGCAGAGGAGGAATTCCGGAAAGCTCTTAGAATAGATCCGCAGCTTAGAAGCGCTCAGCTCAATCTTGCCTTGCTGTCAAGAAAAGGAGAGGATCTGGGTGCCGCAGCCCGACAGATAGAAAACCAGCTCTCAAACTGCAGCGGTGATTCCTGTGCGGATCTCTCTTTTCAGCTCTCTATTATCTATTACCACCAGAAACTTTTCTCCAAAGCTGCGCAGATACTATCCAATGTCAAAGAGGAAGACAAAGACGAGCGCATCTACAGGCACCTGGCAATTTATTACAGGGAAAATCAGGAGTATGAAAAGGCTATTGCTGCCCTGGAAACAGCGGCAAAGAGGCTTGTTTTAGAGCCTCAGACCGAGTACGAACTCGCAGAGACCTGCCTGATGGC
>JAAYIG010000056.1 GCA_012523595.1 Fibrobacter sp. | reverse complement strand
GTACTGGTGATGACATTCTCGATTGTTCCGATTTCGATCTTCTGTGTCTCGAAGGAAAATGACGAAGTCTTCCCATTGCCTGTTAATAACCACCAGACAGCCGAAATAATTAGAGCTATGGCCAGAACTGCGATTACAATTTTCTTTATCATCCGTCAATTCCTTTCGAACCGTCGCCGGATTTGATTATCTCTGCGATATTACCGCTTTTATGAAGAATGTTAAAATACGACTTTACCAACTGAAGTTGCGCCTCAACCTGTGCAAGACGCGCTTCCAGAAACTGAGAATTTACCGAGGAAACCTCGGTAAGGGTGGCGGCACCGGCCGCATATCTTTCCTTTACTGCCTCGAGGGTCTGTTCTGCCGATCTCAGACGATCATTGACCACTTTAATCTGCTGCATCGCCATCCTGTGCTCAAGCATCGCTCGCTCAAGAGACAATCTTACCTGCCGCTTGAGTTCCTCAAGCCTCAACTGAGCGGATTTGAGCTCGATTTCATTTCTTGTGACAGATGTAGATCTCTGAAGCCTGTCGAAAATCGGAATCGAAAGGGAGAGGCTTACCCGCCCGTCGGGGCCGTTTATACCCCGGTCAAGATCTGAGAATCTCTTGTCTACCGATAACCCTGCGGATATTCCCAGTGATGGCAGATTGGAAAGTTCTGCTGAACGAAGGCTTTTCCTTGATGCTTCAATAGTTTTTTGCTGTGCTTCGATACTGGAAATAGTCACATTTTTCTGTGATTCCGGGGGAGATAATGATGAATCAGCGCTTATCGATTCGGAAATTCCCCAGATCTCATCGTCCTGGAAAGAGATCTCCTCCTCAAGAGGCAGTCCCAGAAGAGACTGCAGTTCCATCCGTGCCAGATCAAAAGCATATTGAGCCTTCAATACCCTTGACTGTGCCTCGGAAACAAATGTTTTCTGCTGCAGGACATCTGAAACCGATTTCCTTCCGCTCTGATAAAACGCTTCTATCTGTTCGAGCTGAGATTTTGCATACTCCAGGTTGGCCATCTCTACATCAATAGCTGCCCCGGTTGATACTACATTAAGAAAGCTCTGTGCTGATTCCAGCAGTATATCATCCCTGGCCTGCTCTTCCGCTGCAATCGCGGCTTCTCTGCTCAGGTTTGCAGCTTCGCGATTGTAAAAAGATTGAGCAGAGAGGCTGTAGCTGAGACTCAGTCCTGCATCAACTCCGGTTGGAGAAGATGTGCTTTCCCTGAGATCGACCTGCTTTCCTGTAGAGGCACTGGCTGAGAGTGATGGAAGAAGGCTTCCGGTGGCCTGTCTTGCAGAAGCTTCACGGGAGAGGGTCTGGTACCGGGCCTGATGGATGCTTATACTGCTGTCTGAGGCGATTTTAAGGACATCAGTAAGGCTTAATGATCTTTTCTGTTCCGCACTGGTGAAAAGGGAGATGGTAATCACTGCCAGTACAAAGCAGCTTGCTTTTATTTGCATATTTACTGTTCTCCAGGTTGTTAGAGACAGGTTTTTGGAGATGTTAAGTAATGATACTCATTAGACATTCCGGGTGGATGTTTTATTACATCCGGAAAGAGGAAAAAAGTAAAAAAAGGGACGGACTATCTTTTTACTTTTATCTGTTGGAGTTTCACTCGAAGATGAACGAGCGGTATGGAAATATAACCGAAAAATGCTGGATGCAATACTGATAATAGTTGTATTGGAATGCCTGAAGTTTTCTGAATTCCTCATTTTTCCAGAATCAGTGTCACTGGCCCGTCATTTACAAGCTCTACCTCCATCATTGCACCAAATCTCCCTGTCTCGACCCTGCTGACCTGCTTCTTCAGTTGCTCGACAAAATACATATAAAGGGAGTTCCCTTTTTCCGGCGGGGCTGCATCGATAAAACTGGGCCTGCGTCCCTTGCTGCACTCCCCCAGAAGTGTAAACTGGGATACAACCAATGCCTCACCACCAATCTCCTTCAGGGAGAGGTTCATTTTTCCCTCCTGGTCAGGAAAAATGCGCAGATCAGCGACCTTTGAAGCCAAAAAATCCGCCTTTTCAGTCGTATCATCCTTGTGTACACCCAAAAGAAGCAGTATTCCTCTGTTGATCTCTCCAACAGTCTCACCGTTTACCTTTACCCGGGAATGGCTGACTCTCTGAAGTACTATTTTCATAATTAAAAAATCACACGGAAACCGGCTCTGATTCCAATGCCGTGCATATCCTTGAAAGTGTTGTCCTTTGGCACATGTACCGGCTTTGACCACTGATACTCAACCCCAAGAAGAAGTGCCACATCCTCACTGAGATTGTACATTGCATCAGCCGCGATTTTTCCTATCACTCCAAGATACCATTTGTTTTCACTGATCGATCTGTTATCGGTATCCAGTGAGTCATGAGAGAAATAAACTGTGTTGAATCCGACCTGGCCGGAGAGACTGGGATAGATCAGAAGGTCTGGAAAAGGGGTAAGTGTGATAAATCCGGACAAGGGAAATGACAGCATCCGTTTTTTCTCTTCGAAGACAAGGGCATCCCCGGATGATTTTCTTTCACGTGTGAGAACATTCCACATGAAATCCAGACCAGCACCAAAAGAGATCTTACGGTCAACTATAAAACCGCTCTGAAAAGAAGCATTCCAGGCGGTTGATTTTTCATTGTCAAGAAGATCATAAGGCCAGACCGCTCCGATTTTCATGGTAACGGCTTTTTCCGCGTGGGTATTGGCCATAAACGCGACAACAGCGATAATGATGGCAACTGATCTTGAGAGATTCATAAATCCTCCGGTACTTTATCATTAATACAGGCTTATACCTGTACATGAAATCCTTTGATTGTAATTATTCAGGTAATTAAAATTACCAAAGTTGGAACAGGAATCAAAACCTTTTAATTGCCTTTTATATTCCTGGCCAAAATTATACTTTGCCTGTTCAGGGTTTTTAAGGCAAATTGTCTCAGAAATAAGCATGGTTATTTTAAATAGTACAATTGTGTACTGATGCTTTCACAGGACTATACGTTAATATCGTTTGACAGAATGTTCACGAAGCTGAATGCCGGGAGTATCAACAAATCCCGAACTGTTTTTGGGTTTCTTTGCTCCGTGTGATGTGCCTTTCCATAGTTACGCTCATAAGTTGATCAAATGCTTCGGGAAGCTTTTCAGATAATATTTTGATCCCAGTCTCTGTAGCACCGCCTTTAGTCGCAACACGGCTTATAAGTTCCGATGTAGTCTCCCCGTTTATTTCCAGTAGTTTCAGTGTGCCGGTTACTGTTGACTTGAACAGATCGTATGCTTCTGTGTAAGAAAGTCTGCTGTTTCTGATAACACTTCCAATATATTGATCCAGGAGGAAGGCGATGAAAGCCGGAGCGCAGCTTGTCAGATTAGTTGCTGCATTGAACTCACTCTCTTCAAGTTCATAGACATCTCCGATTCGTTTCAGAAGATTACAGATAAAGATTTTGTCATTTTCCTCAACTCTCTTATTGTGAGCTATTAACGTGACCCCTTCATTGACCTGCGCAAGCATCGTTGGCATTATTCTGGTTATTTTACAATCGATGGTACTCTGAACGGTAGTGATCTCCAACCCACCGGATATTAATATCAGGTGTAAATCAGGAGAAGCAAATGGTTTGACCTGATCGATGATGGTTTTAACATCATAGGTTCCGACACAAATGAAGATTATCCTGCATTTTTCAACAATCAGTTGGATATTATCCAGTATCGTAACAGATGGATATTGTGATTTAAGACAACTTAGTTTTTGAATCGACCTGGTATTGACGAAGACAGAATCTTCTTTAATAGCACCACTCTTCAACAGGCTGTTTAACAGCACACTTCCCATTTTCCCATAACCTATGAATCCTGAATTGATCATACCCTCCTTTTTTTTAACTAAGAAGTTCGAAAGATACTTCGGTACTGCATTAAGATACAAACGTGATATCAAAAGTTAATGCTGTTCTACATGGATCCAAGTGGGCGTAACTTATCTTGCCTAAAATAATGTGCTGTGTTATTTTATGATAGGTATTTAAAATAAAATAACAACCATCCTTATTTTACGATATTATATTATAATAAAATAATGACAATCTTTATTTTATGATAGGGAGAAACTATGCAACGGGGTCTTCAAGGTCAGTATAAAACCATCTCGACAGTGGGAGAGTCGGTTAAGGCATTTATCCCAAAACCTCTTCCACCACAGCCTCCGATTGAATGGACATCAGAGTTGCGTGATAAATTCGATCAGGCACATCTGGCACTTGGGCGGCTGGACAGCGTATCAAAGTTTCTTCCAGATACTACTCTTTTTTTGTATATGTATGTTCGAAAAGAGGCGGTACTCTCCTCGATGATCGAGGGAACGCAATCATCGCTTTCTGATCTTCTTCTGTTTGAGATGGATGAGGAACCGGCTGTTCCTGTTGATGATGTACAGGAAGTGAGTAATTATGTTGCGGCACTTTTTCATGGATTGCATCTGCTGGAAAGCGGACTACCTCTTTCACTGAGATTGATTAAAGAGATGCATGGTGTGCTGTTGTCAAAAGGCCGCGGCTGCAACTGTACACCGGGAGAATTTCGAAAATCCCAGAACTGGGTAGGTGGAACCAGACCGGGTAATGCGGTTTTTGTCCCGCCTCCGGTAGAGGATCTCATGGAATGCATGAGTAAGTTCGAACTGTTTCTTCATGATATTCCGGAACCTGTACCTGTACTGCTTAAAGCTGCTCTAATGCATGTTCAGTTTGAAACAATCCATCCTTTTCTTGATGGTAATGGCAGATTGGGGCGGCTGCTTATCACTTTATTGCTCTGTGAGAAAAAGGTGCTGCAGGAACCTATGCTTTATCTCAGTCTCTATTTTAAAACACATCGGCAATACTACTATGAGTTGCTTAATAGAGTTCGTACAACAGGAGACTGGGAGTCCTGGCTTGATTTCTTTGCAGAGGCTGTGATTGTTGTTGCTACTCAGGCAATGGAAACCGCACAAAATCTTTTTAACTTATCTGATTCCGATAAACAGAAAATCAGTACTCTTGGAAGAGCTGCGCCATCAACACTCCGGGTCCATCGATTACTGATGGAACATCCCCTTGTTACTTCGAACTGGCTGGTGGAAAAAACCGGGATTACCCCAGCTACAATCAACAAATCGCTGGGACATCTTGTGGAGCTTGGTATTATTCGAGAAATAACCAGGAAAAGAAGAAATCGGATTTTCAGTTATGATGGGTATATAGCGATACTGGATGAGGGGACTGGGAATACTGCATTGATTTAAAGAAATCATTTATCCATACCATGTTGATAGAGACCGTTGCCCCGGCAGGACTTTAAATGGTAAGTATGGCATAGGTCTTAATTTAAAATTCCTTGTGTATCATTGATGAATAATTCCCAGTGTAAACGGCCTGCTGTAAACCATATCTCCTGCTCTTAGTGTGCAGATGTACATTCCATTCTTTATATTCGCGGGAATCTGATATTCATAACTTTTCCTGACAGGAAGGCTGCCTGTTGTGTGATGTGCAATTACTCTTCCTGACAGTGAGTGTATTGTAAACTCTATACCGTCAGTTACAGGTGATCCATGGTTGGTAATTTTCAGGATGGTATTTCTGATTAACTTAACAGAAAAGGCCTGGTTGTTACGGTTCGCAATGAGATCGTTTTTTACAGATGAAGATTGATCACCTACGGATCGCACTATGAATACCTCGAATGTTTTCC
>JAAYIG010000055.1 GCA_012523595.1 Fibrobacter sp. | reverse complement strand
CAAGACCCTCTCTGAAGCGCTCTGCCTGGCCCTGCTGGAAACGTACCCGCTCTGCAGCACCCTGGAGATCGAGTATGGAGGCGTGTTTTTTAAACTGCTCGAATAGTTTCTTTTCCTTGTCTGTCCAGGTGGATTCAGGATGGGATGTGATGTTATTAAGAGAGTTTACGATCTCTTCACGGAAGGTTTTGACATTCCTGGAGTCATAGCTACCGCTTATGCGTCCATAGATGATCTGAGGAAAATCACGGTCATGAAGCAGTCCCTCTTTTGAGGATACCTCTGTGTAGATTTTTTTCCAGAAATCCACGTTTCCTTTCAGGAATTCAGGAACGGGAAAAAGGCTGTCCTGAATGGCTGCGCCGAAGGACAGGGAAAAGAATAAAAAAGGATAAATACAAGGGATGAATTTCATCGTTTTTTTTCTCCGGGTTTTTTATTTTCAGGTATAGGAGAATTATAGAATCTTCCAGGAAATGATGCAAGTACTACGGGTCTTGATTTGTCAAGCTACCTGAATTCTCCAGCGGGGGACTTTTAGGCGTTGCCGGCGGGTGGTTTTGATTTGTATAATATAAGCATGGTTCTGGTGTCATCTGTTGCCTCAGATGTCAAATGAAACCTATATTATTTATATCTGCTCTGTCCTTAAGAAAAATGTAAGCTTCGAACCCGGGAGGACTCAAATGAAATCTGTATCCAATGTCAATGGCTGGTTTTTATCCTGTTTTCTGGTATGTTCAGTTCTGATATTTTCAATTTCGGAAACTGTTCATGGGGATATCCGTTTCCCGGAAAAATCGCTCCTTTCTGTTCTGAAAAAGAAGGCCCGAAACCAGAAGATGAATAATCTGGCGAAAAAAAGGGGTATTTCCCTTGCCAAAGCTCAGGGTGGACTGGGTTCCTGCGGTATCTCAGGTACTATAATTCCAACTGAAAACACCTCAAAAGTGAGCTCAATCTCCAGGGTGTCAGTTATTGACACTTTCGGGTATGAAGTAAAGGGTACATACTATTCTTTCAGGAATGCAGTTGATTTTGAGTTCACAGGACTCCACCCTGGAACTTACACTGTCTATATCGAAGAGTTTAAATGGTATCTGGGAAACACGGAAAAATCCCCGGAGGCCAGATATATCACTCTTACCGCGGGTCAGACTTCTTCCGGAAATAACATTACCCTGCCGGAACCTGATCAGGAAAAATCCATAGTAATCTCAGGAAATTGTTACATTGGAGAGAATACTCCTGCTCCAACAGGAACCAATGTGTCTTTGACACTGATAGGTGAGAAACAGGGAAACTACTCCAGGATGTTTTCAACAGAGACAACCGATCCATCGGGAAGCTTCTCCCTGCGGGTGACAGTACCTGACGGGAAATGCTATATCATGGTATCATCAACAGACGGATTTGCTTCTCAATGGTGGGATGGAAGCAGTGTGAAAACCGCTCAACCTTCACTTGTAGCGATAACCGGAAATGTTTCGGAAAAAAAGATTTATTTCAGTGCCGGCGGGGTTCTCTCGGGTAAAGTAAGACATGCTGATGGAAGTGCGCCGTCAGGTGACGTTTATCTGGAGTGCGTCGGTGAAGATGGAATAGTGTATAGTGAGGCATATACCGATGATACCACATTTCTTATCGAGGGAATTCCTGCCGGAAAGTACTATTTAAAGTACTGGCTCTACAATGGTGATATTACATGGCATCGCTATTATCCGTCAGCGGAAACAGTTTCAGGCGCCTCTTTGATTACAGTCAATGAGGGTCAGATTATTGACAATTTTACCCTTACCTTTCCTGATCATGTCAGTGATCCTGAATACAAATTTGGTACTGTTACAGGAAAGATTACCGATGGCAGTTCAGTGGTAGAGATCAGTGCTGATGTTGATTGCTACTATGAGAATTTCTATGTGGATTATGTCTATTCTTCAGATTATACCAGTGATGGAGAATTCTCATTGCCTGTTGCTGCTTCTGAGCCATTCAGAATCAAAGTTGATCCTGAAGACTACTATGCACAGAGTGTCTGGTATCCTGACAATACATCTTTTATAACTGTATCCGAAGGTGAAGAGCTGGAAATTGAGGTACCGTTAGAATTGAAGGGCGGAAGTGCGGCTGGATTTTTCAGAAATAAGTCAGGCAACAAGCCTGAATATGAAACAAATGCGGTTGTCTATTTCGGACAATTTGGTATTTTGAGAAACAGCACCGACTCCTCACTCTCAGAAGTCGCTGAAATGACATCGGCAGGCGGAATGCGCTTTACAGGTTTGAAACCGGGTGAATACGATGGGTGGACATCTATGTTTGGTCTTATCAATGCATCTGATCTGTTACGGTTTGCGGGTCAGAGCGGAGCTGCCCGGGCTGTCTTTCCCGGATTCACAGTAGAAGAGAAAAACACAACTGTATTCGGTCCTGTAACTGTCAACGAAGAGGCAGGGGCAATAGTGGCGGATGTAAGCGCAGGGCCAGTATTGCTGGCGTTTTGCTATGACAGCGAGGACCGGATTGCTGCCTGCTTTCAGGTGCTGAACATCAACCCGGATAATTTTCCCAAAATATGGTTTTTTCAACCGGATCTGGACTTCAAAAGCTCTTCTGCCTCAAGTATCGCCATCCCTTTCCTTCCCGCCGGAGACTACCGCCTGGCGATCGCTTCACAAAATGGCAACAATATAGAATACCAGTGGTACGGTATGGATGAGAAGACTACAATAAATAATATTACGGATTATTCCAACCAGGTCCTCAATTCATGGATTCCTGAAGAGGCTGCCTGGATTACAGTAAAAGATGATCAGGTTACAAATGTAAGGATGAGTTCTCCTGTAGTCAAGAGGAAAAGAGAGACTTCGGGAAAGCTGTCTTTTTCCGCTGTTAAGAGGAGCACCGGCCAGGGATACCTGCTCAGATATGATCTTGGCGGGATTGCCGATAAAAACAGTTGTCTGACAGTCCATTCAGTTGATGGAAAATGCCTGAAGAAATGGAACCTGGAATCCTCCAGAGGTACACTTGTCTGGAATAATAAGGAGAAAAGAGGTGTGCCCGGAGGAGTATATCTCTTTACAATTAAAACCAGCGGCAGCCACAAGACTGTTCCTGTGACAGTCGTGCGATAAGTCAGCCGATTAGTCGATTGTAAACTTTCAGGTGCTCCTTAATGATTTTGGCCGGGGAGAAGTAGCTGTTGAAGCGGTCGCGGGCTGCCCGGCCCATGCTGCGGCGGGTTGTCTCATTGGAGAGAAGCTTTTCAAGTGCTGAACTCAGCTCTTTCCTGTTATCTGTCTCCACAAGAATTCCGGAAATCCCGTTTTGCACTATCTCGTTTACCGGCGGGATATCAAATGCCACCACCGGCTTTCCGTAACTCATAGCTTCTGTGTACACTATCCCGAAAGTTTCATCCCTGGAAGGTACACAGAGCAGGTCGCAATTGAAAAGGAGCCACTTCTTGGTATTCTCATCCACTTCACGAAGATCAACCGCGTTTTCAGGCAGATGGAAGTGTTTTTCTCCGGATGGTCCGGCGATAACCAGTTTTACCTTTTGCCTGAGATCTCTGAATGATTCAAGAAGAATTCCAAGTCCCTTATGAGGTTCATGCCGTCCAAGGAAAAGTACAAATCTGCCATTTACCGGTTTTTTCTCAAGGAGAGGCTGAACCGGTTCCGGAGTAATCGGCGGGATAACCCTTACTTGCGGCAGGGTCTTTCCATTCATGGATAAAATGAGTTTTTCACGGAAGAACTCTGTTGGACAGAGGATAACCCCTGCTCTGCAGTAAGCGTCAAGCTGTGCGGGTGAATCCCCCCATCTTCCGAAATGGATAAAAGGGGAGTGCACAAGAGGCAGATCAGAACTTTTGCATACCTCCGATGCGCATCGTGCAAGATATCCCGTTGAGAAACAATGGACGATTCGGGTATGAGAGATAAGTTTCCTGAGACGTTTACTGAATGCTGCCCTGTAGAAACGGTAAAGGGAGTCATACAGTGTTGCGGTCCTGGGTACCCCGGGCATGTTCCAGATCATAAGAGGTGCCAGAAGGATTCTTCCGGCAATCGACGGTTCCAGCAGGCTGATTCTGTTGCCATCAGGATCTTTCAGCAGTTGTCTTTTATTTGATGTGTATGTGCTGTATAGTGAGCTGTTATCTGATACCCGATGAGTGATTACTGTTACGGAGAATGACTTTTGTAAACTGGTGGCGAGTGACTGCGCAGCCCTCTCCACACCGCCTTTACAAGGCCAGTACCAGTCTGTCAGTATTGCCAGATTGAGTTTTTTGGTGTTATAGACGGGGTTATTTTTACTCATTATCAATATGTTATTATCTTTACGGGTTTCGTGCAAGTTAATGGCGGTATTTCGTTTCCTAATCAGAGTAATCAGGTTAATCAGTTCAATCATAGTTCAAGACATTTCCTGATTTTTAAGAATTATTGCAGGGGAAGTCTCCCCTTGTCATGAACAACTGTCACATAGGAAGTTCTGCCCATGACGGTCTTCCGGCATGGATAATGATTCGTTACCTTCAGCGGGGGTTTTAGGGGCCCGTAAAACGGCCCCTACCATTAGATGCTTTTGTTTAGTTGTCTGGCTGGCCTTAGTAGCAGAGTTGAACACTGACAAACAAAAATCTTTCACCGGTTTGCACAATTTATGCTATTAAACACCAGTTTAAATCTATTTTATACGATGTTTTTTAAGCGGAGAGTATGTGCGTTATCAGAATTTAGAGCTTGATGATTTTCAGGTAAAAGCGGTTGAGGCGATAAACAGGGGAGAGTCCCTGATTGTGGCTGCCCCTACGGGCTGCGGAAAAACCCTTATAGCTGAATATGCGGTTGATGTGTCTCTGGAGCGTAATAAAAAGGTAATTTACACTGCTCCTATAAAGGCCCTTTCCAACCAGAAATACCGCGATTTCAAGAAACGTTTTGGCGAGCAGGTAGTGGGGATTCAGACAGGTGATGTGACCATCAATCCCGATGCCAGGCTTCTTATAATGACAACGGAGATTTTCCGCAATCTGATTCTTGAGGGCTCAGGCCGCCTGGGGGATATCTATTATGTGGTCTTTGACGAGATACACTATCTCGATGATCCGGAGAGAGGGACGGTCTGGGAGGAGAGCATAATACTTGCTCCGCGTGAGATCCGTTTCATGTGTCTCAGTGCCACTGTGCCCAATATTCATGAGCTTGCGCAATGGATGGGGACTGTGAGGGGGACAGAGTTTACCGTTATCGAGGAGAATCATCGTCCGGTACCCCTGCGTCATGCTTTTTACAGTCCCAAATTCGGGATCATGAATATAAAGAGTATCGCCCGCAAGTACCGCAGCAACCCCATCGAGCGTAAGAAGTACCTGCGCCGCAAGGTCTCATCGAGGCGCATTGTGCAGTATGTGCTTGAGAAGGGGCATATTCCGGTACTCTATTTCTGTTTTAACCGCAGGGCCTGTGAGTACAATGCAGAGCAGCACAGCGGGCTTAATCTGCTGAGTATGGAGGAGAAGCTCAAGGCTCGCGCGATGATCGATGTGCTTGTGGTACAGTATAGTCTCACCTCTTACGACAGACTTCCGTACCTGCGTAATCTCTGGGAATCAGGCACCGCGTTTCATCATGCCGGAATTCTTCCTGCGGCAAAGGAGATAGTGGAGCGGCTTTTCACTGCCGGTCTGATCAAGCTTCTTTTCTGTACAGAGACTTTCGCCCTTGGGGTGAACATGCCTGCCAGTTCGGTTATTTTTGATGAGCTGGAGAAGTTTGACGGGGTAGAGTTCAAGTACCTGATGACCAGGGAATATAACCAGATGGCAGGGCGGGCCGGACGGCGGGGTATGGATGAGGTGGGGTTTGTTTATTCACAGGTGATACCCGAGGCTACCGATCCGAGGCACCTGGAGCGGCTTCTGTATGGGAAAAATGAGCGTATAAACAGCCGTTTCTTTGCAGGCTACTCCACGATACTTAATCTGTACAGCCGTTTTGGTGAGGAGTCTTTCGAGATTTTCCGCAAGAGCCTCCACAATTTCCGTCAGGGTGTCTTTTCCATGTCCAAAGCCTACCGGAAGGAGGAGAAGCAGATCGAGAATCGTATCCGCTTTCTTCAGGCAACAGGCTTTCTTGACGGAACAAAATTGACAGATAAGGGCAAGCTGGCCGCTGCTGTAAGCGGGTATGAGATTCAGGTTGCGGAGCTTTACTATTCCAGAAGTTTTGAGGAAGTTACAGTACAGCAGATTCCTGTGGTTCTGGCTGCGCTTATCACTGAGGAGAGCCGATCCCGTAAAACTGCCCCGGTTACATCGATGCGGCTGCGTTTCGATGCAGAAAAAGTCATTCACAGGCTGCGAATGAAAGAGATAAAGCACCGTATAAGCATGCCTGTACGGGAGATGGATTTTTCACTGGCAGCACCGGTTTTCTCCTGGTCAAACGGGTGCAGCTTAAAGGAACTGGCCGATTTCGGTGTTCCTGAAGGCGATCTGGTCAGAGTGCTTCGTATGACAATCCAGCTTCTGCGTACACTTCGTGACAAAGTACCTGATACTTACCTTTCAGACAAGTTTCATGAGGCGCTGCTGCTTGTAAACAGGGATGTTGTGGATGCTCAGGCGCAGCTTGAAGTAGGGTGAGACAATATGAAAAGAGTTCACTATGTCCAGCATGTACCATTTGAGACCCCGGCTTATATCTGTGAACTGGCTCAAGCTTGTGGAGATACTGTCACAGGAAGCCTTCTGTTTGAAAAAGTGGAGTTCCCTTCGCTTTCGGAATTCGATTCACTGGTGATAATGGGCGGGCCCATGGGCGTTTACCAGGAAAAAGAGTATGGATGGCTTGCAGAGGAGAAGTCTTTCATAGAGAAAGCAATTGCAGGTGGAAAGAGTGTGCTTGGAATCTGTCTGGGCGCGCAGTTGATCGCCGATGTTCTTGGGGGAAGGATCTTTCCGGGTGGAGAGAGGGAGATTGGATGGTTTCCGGTGAATTTGACACCTGAGGCAGGGATGATGGATCTGTTCAAAGATGTGTCCCCGGAATTCACCGCTTTTCACTGGCATGGAGACACATTTGAACTTCCTCCCCGGTCCCGATGGATAGCATCGAGTGCAGCGTATAAAAACCAGGGCTTTATTTATGATAACAGGGTGCTGGCTCTGCAGTTTCATCTGGAGACGACAAAAGAGTCGGTTGAGGCTCTTGTCAGGAACTGTAAAGATGAGATGACGGAAGGGAAGTGGATACAGGGGGAGAAGGAGATACTGGAAGGTGTAAATAGATGTATTGGCGCTGCAAACGGGTTGATGAAGAATATTTACGAGAAATTATTTGACAGTTAATAAGGAAAGCCGGGTGGTTTGCCGGTCTATTCGTCTTTGAACAACTCAGGATCATCCCTGTCTTCCCAGAGATACCGGGCTCTGTCCCGCCATTTGTTGATGGTATTGCAGTTGAGGGAGGGATCCTCTTCCATTTCAAGCAATCGCTGGCTCTGCAGGTTCTGGAACACATTCAGGTAGCTGCTTGCTTTTTTCTGGTTACCAATTTTCAGATTGAGAGCAACCAGAAGGTAGACTGTCTGCATTTCAAATTCCTCTGAGGGGCAGTTTGAGATCCTGAACGCTTCCTCAAAAAACTTTATAGCATTGTTTAGTATTTCCGTGTTATTATGTCCGCCATCTCTGAGAATTTTCGCGATTCTCAGGCAGTAGGCGCCCATCTTGAATTGCGCATAGGGCAGATTGAAACAGGCCTCCACTTTTGCTCTGGCCAGGGAAAGATTGTAGCCGTCAATTGCTGCGGCAACAGACCTGGGTCGTTTGAAGCAGGTTATCGGATCAGTTTCCGGTTTCAGAAGTTTTTTGCGTTTATTGATACTCTTCTGTAAGTTTGTGATCACGTTTTCTGGTATCTGGTTTTTTGTCTGGTCACTTTCAGATCCGCGGCCAAAGTCCCTTTTGTCAGGTGACGCAAAAAGGCATTGGGGGCAGACAATTGGGGCTAGGAGAGTGTAGTCAACGGTCTTGAATCCAGGTCTTCCGGTATAGATGGGAACCAGGAACTTGTTTAATACGATAGTCTGGCTTTTGGATTTCAGTTCGTAGGAGACGATCCCTTTCTTGCTGCATACGGGGCAGGTGAGTTTGATCTCGTAGATCGGGTCTTCCTCTTCTCTTCTGGGGGCGAGGGCTGATTTTGCGTTCTGGTTACCTGAGGAGGGTCCGAATTGGCGCAAATATTCATCCACAAGGCTCTGATCATTTAGTAATGCCTGCAGCCTTCTTTTTACTTCTGAAACATCTATGGTCATGATGAGAATTCCGTAAAATTAAACCAAACCGACCAAAGAATAACTATACCATAAAAGAGGAGGGAAGTAAAGGGGAAAAAGGGTGAGCGGTTAAACTGTGAAAAAATTCACAGAAAACCGAATAAACCGGCATATTTGTAACTGTCTTAATAAAAAGCTTGCCTTTGGCATAAAAATAGATGTATACTATTAGTGAAATAATTCACAAGCTATGAACAAAATACCTTTTCCAGCCATTACTCGTCTCTGCTCGGTTTACCAGCTTCTTCTCGATCTGGAGAGGGATGGGGTTAGCAGTATCTCTTCCTCGGAGCTTGAGTGCAGGCTTGGGATAAGCGCTCACAATGTACGGAAGGATATCAGTTTTCTGGGAGGGGCTGGCAGTAGCGGCAGTGGGTACGATGTCTGCCGTCTTAAGGAACTGATCGGGGAGCGTTTAGGTTTCTTTTCCGGGAAGAAGGCTTGTCTGGTTGGGCTTGGGAGGTTGGGTAGTGCGATTCTTCAGCACTCGATACTGGCCGGGGGAGAGTTTGAGATTGTGGCGGGGTTTGACAGCAACATCAACAAGCTGGAGACAATCAGGACCACAGTGAGTGTTTTCCCCTCTCATCAGATCACAGAGGTGGTAAGGCGGATGGGGATTACCCTTGGGATAACGGCAGTTCCGGCATCGAGTCTTCAGGAAGTCGCAGGCAGGCTTATAGAGGGAGGGGTGAGGGGGATAGTGAATTTCTCCCCTGCGGTTATAAAGCCTGATTGTGAGGGAGTTTTTATTCGTAATGTGGATATTACAGCAGAGCTTCGGATTCTTTCCGCGCAGGTCAGGGTCCGGGGGGAAAACCTATAATTTATTGAAGGAGATTTTGTTATGGCAAGAGTTTACAATTTTTCCGCTGGTCCGTCGATGCTTCCTGAACCGGTTCTCAAGCAGGCCTCACTGGAGATGCTGGACTATGAGGGTTCCGGCCAGTCGGTGATGGAGATGAGCCACAGATCGAAGGTTTACGAAAAGATAATAAATGAAGCCGAAGCTCTCCTTCGTGAAGTGATGGAGATACCGGAGAACTATACTGTTCTCTTTCTCCAGGGTGGAGCATCGCTGCAGTTTTCCATGGTTCCTCTCAATCTTTTCGGTGAGAAGAAGAAGGCCGATTATGTAAATACCGGCATGTGGTCCAAGAAGGCGATCTCTGAGGCTAAGAAGTACGGTACTGTGCGTGTGGTTGCTACATCTGAGGACAAAAACTTCTCCTATATTCCATCTCTTGGTAAAGAGATGTTTGACCAGGAGGCATCCTACGTGCATATAACCACAAACAACACGATATTCGGCACCAGGTATCCATCGATACCCGATACCGGAAATCTGCCTCTTGTGGCCGATATGTCTTCGAACATCCTCTCGGAAGTTTACGATGTAAAGAAGTTCGGAGTTATCTACGCGGGGGCGCAGAAAAATGTGGGACCTGCCGGGGTTACTATAGTGATTATCAGAAACGATCTTCCGGGCAAGGTGATGGAGAATACTCCTGCCATGCTTGACTATAAGATCCATGCTGAAGCCAAATCGCTCTATAATACTCCTCCGTGCTACAGTATTTACATCGCAAAGCTTGTTTTCAAGTGGCTCAAGGATATGGGTGGAGTGAAGGCAATAGAGGAGGTAAACCGCAGGAAAGCCGCGGTTCTCTATGATTTTCTCGACAACTCCAAACTGTTCAAGGCGACTGTGGAAACTCAGTACCGTTCCATCATGAATGTCCCGTTTGTGCTTCCCACAGATCAGCTCAATGAGGAGTTCTTGAAGGGTGCAACTGCCGAGGGTCTGGTGAATCTCAAGGGACATCGCTCGGTTGGCGGGATGAGGGCGAGTATCTATAATGCCATGCCGGAGCAGGGAGTGGTAAAGCTAGTTGATTACATGAAGAGATTTGAAGCTGCACATGCTTGATAAAAGGAGAATATGATGTACAAAATTCAGACTTTGAATAAAATCGCGACAATCGGTCTTGAGCTTTTCCCCAGGGATCACTACGAGATTGCATCCGAGATTTTAAATCCGGATGCTGTGCTTGTGAGAAGTTTCAATATGCTCGAGATGGACATCCCGTCGTCGGTAAAGGGCATCGCCAGAGCAGGTGCAGGTGTGAACAATATTCCACTTGACAAATGTTCTCAGAGGGGAATAGTTGTTTTCAACACCCCGGGGGCTAATGCCAATGGAGTAAAGGAGCTTGTGATTGCCGGTCTTTTGCTCTCTTCCAGAAGAATAGTTCACGGGATACAATGGGCAAAGGGTCTTGTGGGGCAGGGGGATCAGGTTCCAAAGCTTATCGAGAAGGGGAAGTCTGATTTTGCCGGTCCTGAGATCAAGGGCAAGCGCCTCGGTGTAGTCGGGCTGGGTGCGATCGGGGTGATGGTGGCCAATGATGCGATGGAGCTTGGGATGAAGGTGGTTGGTTATGATCCCTTTATTTCTGTCGAGGCGGCATGGGGGCTCTCCCGCAATGTAAAGCGTGCAAAGACCCTCGAGAGTCTTCTTGCGGAATCGGATTACATAACTTTACATGTTCCGCTCAACGACAAGACCAGGGGGATGCTTGGTCGGGAGCGTTTCGCGATCATGAAAAAGGGTGCGCGCCTGCTTAACTTTGCCAGAGGTGGTCTGGTGAATAATGAGGATCTTAAGAGTGCGCTTGCAGACGGCACTGTGGCGGCCTATGTGACCGATTTCCCGGATGAGGACCTGCTCAAGATTGACAATGTAATCGCGTTTCCCCACCTGGGTGCGTCGACACCGGAGGCTGAGGACAACTGCGCGATGATGGCTGTCAATCAGTTGAGGGATTTTCTGGAGATGGGGAATATCAAAAACGGGGTCAATTTCCCTGATTGTGAACTGGACTCGATCGCTCCTTTCAGGCTGGTGATAGCAAACAGGAATGTCCCCAACATGGTAGGCCAGATAACATCGATTCTGGCAGCCGACAAGATCAATATCGCGGATATGATAAACAAGCACAAGGGTGACTACGCCTATAATATCATCGATATTGACAGGCTGGTAGAGGGGGAGATCCTGGATAAGCTCCGCGGTATTGACGGGGTGGTGATGGTGAGGATGATCGAGAAGAACAAGTGATCTGAACTGTTTACTGGTACTCTTACAGGGGAGACATTTTTGTTTCCCCTTTTTTGTTTTCGTTTTTAAGTAGCAGTCTGGTTGTCATTTCGACGAGCTCGCGAGGAGAAATCTAATAAGCCCCCTAATCCCCCAAAGAAGGACTTTGGAAAGTATAATTGATGCGTCGGAGTGCAGATCGGGGTCGGTACCGGAATCGGTATCGGAATCCAATGTTTTTCTTCCGATTTCGCCCGGAGTCTTAATGTAAAAAAGATCACCAGGAATCTGCAAAGTAAACTGAATGCGTACCGCCGTATTGTCGTACACTCGTTCTGTCGTACACTCGTATTATCGTGGGAAGTCTCCCCCTGTCTCCAGCCCGTCGAAGACGCCGGTCTTCCGCCACCCCCTCTGTGTTGACATAATGCAGTGCCTGTCGGGAAACGGTTACAACTCGGGTAAGTTAAGCTGGCTTCTTAATCTTTACTGGTGGAAGAAGAAACGATAATTGTATAACAGATTTCCATTTCGTTCCTGTGCTCGTAATCGCAAATTAAAAAAGAAAGAAGCGGTATTAATGCAGTCTCTATCCAGGATAAGCCCGGTGAACCGGGCTTGCAGGAAAATGAAATCTCACATTGTTTTCTATTTACCCCGATTATCAGGATTTACATGTATTGGAGTGCAGTCGTTTTGTCGTATTGTCGTGACGCCGTACCCTCGTACCCTCGTACCCTCGTACCCTCGTACTCTCGTACCATCACCGAACCACATCCCATCCCGTTGCCTCCCTGACAACCTCAACCAACTTCTCCGCAATGCCTCTGTGATCTTCCAGCGACGGGTGCCAGTCGAGAGCAGTATTCGATGAACTGTACTCCATGTACCAGATATCATTATGGCCTGATTCCTTTTCCCTGTTGACAATATCTTTGACAAGCACAGTCATCAGATTGGTAGGCCACACCGATGTCGCGAGGCAGATTATCTTTACACTGGGGTAGCGGCTCCTCAGGGTAGATATGAGAGAGTGGTATTTAGAAACGTAAAGGGATGAATCTGAGAATGGAGGAGGATCCTGGAAATCGTTGATGCCGATATTAATAACTACCACATGAGGAATCCAGGAGTTGAAATCCCACGACGGGCTCTCACCGGTAAGATTCATCGGTGATATAAGAACTTTATCGTAGTAGTAAAGAAGTTCCTTCCCGGGCATCTGATTCGCATAGTTTCTCACCAGTCCCCGTCCTGAATAGGCGTTAACCTGATACTGGGCTCCAAAGGCTCTTGCAGTGAGAGAACCGTAAGCAAGGAAGGTGTTGGTTGAGGTAAAATAGACGGAGTCGTGCTGCTCTGATGGCGCCTCTCTGGATGTAAACTCATTTCCGTATCCTGCAGAATGAGAATCTCCGATAAATTCGATTTTTCTTTCCGGAGGAGCCGGAGGTTCAAGTAATCTCTTTCCGTTATCAAGTATAAATCCGTAGAACTTTGATACCTCAAAGTTGGATTCGCTCCTCTTTGTGATAAGAAGATCATGCTCCCTGTCTTCCAGTCCCGATACTATTTCAAGGGTGTCAATTTTCGATGATACAGTCAGGGTGGTTATGAGTTTCCCGTCGACAAAAGCGTCGTATCTGTTTTTTCCCGATAAAACCGCCTTGCACGAAGTGCCTTCGAATTTCGCCCGGATATAAACCCCCGGCCAGTCAAAAGCCGGAGATCCGGGATCCGAAAAATCGAATCTTCCGAAATACTGAATTTTCGGATTGTCAGCCTGGATAAAATTACTGCAGTCAATCATAAAGAAGGCCGCTGTCAGAAGCAGGTAAAATGGAATTTTTCTCACGCATGTTTCTCCCTGAATGGATGTAAAGGATAATATAAAAAGATCGGGTTTTCTGGTCAAAGGAATATAACACGACATCACGACATGCTGACAACACGACAGCACGACAGCACGAGTGTACGAGGGTACGAGAGATACGAGAGATACGAGAGATACGAGAGATACGACAAATGCGACAAATGCGACAAAACGAGAGTGCGAAAATACGGGAAGAAATGAGAAGGGAAAATAGTATTGTTTGTCATTTTGATGAATATATGGGGGCTTAACAACTAATATTAAAATGCAAGGTATGGAAAAACAGGAAGAAAGTTTGATATAGAGAAAACACCCGCTTATGTCATGGCCAGCCACGGTCTTTATCTCTAAATCCTCAGTTCTTTATCAGTTTCTTAAAAACCTTAGTATCTATCCTTAAAACCTTAGCAGCAAACAGAAAAACCAATGACCATAACCTTATTACCTTATTAAAAATATGAAAATCGGAAATTAAAAATTTTCAGGATGCATTGAATAAGGTTGATGTGCAATTATCAATCATACAATTACTGAGGTTTGGACAGACAGGTACTAAGGTTACGACTGTACGATAATACGAAGGCACGACAAAACGACAGTACAAGTAAGAAAAAATGTGGACAATCAGATCATCAATTTTACTTTAAAAAATAGAAAAATCACCTGATCTTTCATCGAAAACAGCACTGAAGATGTGTTCCACAATTTAGAACGCTTTATTCATACTCCTCCCTGAATCGACGTTCATTTAACAAAGACATCTTTATATTAATTAGAGGTACACACAAATATTTCTTGTTAAAGGATGTGATTATGGTGAACAAACGTTCTTTCCTGCTTCCGGCGCTGCTTTTCTGCGCTGTAACCGTCTTTGCCGACAATCCGATTGTACAAACCTGGTACACGGCTGACCCTGCCCCCATGGTGTACATGGATACTTTATTTCTTTATACCTCCCACGACGAGGATGTCACGAGGAACAACTTCTACACCATGGACGACTATAAGCTCTTCTGGACCGTGGACATGGTGAACTGGACCGAACGCGGCACTGTCCTTGCCGGGAGAGACTTCAAATGGTTTACCGATAATGCCTGGGCTCCTCAGGCTGTCCCCAGAAACGGTAAAATCTATCTGTACGTGCCGCTCAACAACAATACCGGCGCAAGAATCGGTGTGGCCGTTTCTGACAATCCTGCAGGCCCGTTCGTAGATGCGGTTGGCAGGTGGATAGCACAGGAAGGAGCAATGGCTATCGATCCGACAGTTTACATAGATGATGACGGACAGGCCTACCTCTACTGGGGTAATGGTAATCTCCGTATGGTGAGGCTAAGAGAAGATATGATCACTACGATGGGGAGTGTTACTTCCAGAATACCGTTAGAGGGATTTATCGAGGGGCCATGGTTCTACAAGCGCAATTCGATCTATTACATGGTCTATTCCGGATTCAGTCAAAGAATCAGCTATGCAACCAGCAACTCACCAACCGGACCCTGGGAATTTAAGGGCTTCATTTTCGGCAATCCCAATATTGGCACCAATCACCCCGGTGTTGCCCACTACAAAGGCCGCAACTATATGTTTTATCACAACGGTGCATTGCCCGGCGGGGGAAGTTTCAAACGCTCGGTCTGTGTGGAAGAGTTCGACTACGGGGCCGACGGGAGCATTCCCGCTCTGAACATGACCCAACAGGGTCCCGCACCCGTTGGCACGCTCGATCCATATAAACGGGTCGAGGCAGAGACCATTGCCTTCTCAAGAGGGCTCAAGACCGAGAAGTGCAACGATATCGGTGGTGGTCTCAACGTCACATCCATCAATAACGGGGACTACATCAAGGTCAGGGAGGTCGATTTCAAGGATGGTGCAGTTT
>JAAYIG010000054.1 GCA_012523595.1 Fibrobacter sp. | reverse complement strand
GTTAATCTCTATCATCTTTCCAACAAACTCCTCATCTCCTATCACCCAGAATTCCGGATTTGAGAAACTCTGACAACCCTTGTTTGCTTTTCTGATTTTCTCTATTATCTCATCATTTCTGCAATAAGGGTCTCCTGATTGAATAAAGCCGCGGAAATTCTCCAGGCTCCCGAAGAGACCTATTATATCCTCCCTGTCGAGAATATCGTCCTTACTACCGTTTACCAGAGCATGATGTCCGCTCCATCTGTACTGATCCATTCCTTTAACGGTGCAGTCTTTACGCCTTACTGGGTTAAAATGAATGTAACGTATTGTTTTCTCGATATGCTCCTTATTTGCCTGAATTATCACAGAGGAAAACCGGCCGAAAACGGTCCCCTTGCGTTTATTAACTCTATTGAAATATTTGGCGAATACAAAGTTAATCCGCTGCATGAATTTGGAGATGGTTTCTTCGCTGGATTGAACTACCAGGTGATAGTGGTCATCCATGATAGACCAGGAGAAGCACTTGAAGGAGTACTTTTCCTTAGCGGTAGAGATCTGTTTGAGCAGGAAGTTCTTCATTTTCTCACTTGAGAAGACTTTGAGTTCAGGAATGCAGGCGGATCTGATTTGGTAGAAGGCGTTTGGGACGGTCATTCTCGGTTTGGTCGCCATGTGTCCTCCTTAGCTTTACAGATACTTATCCCGAGAGTTGTTCAGAGAAAAAAGAGAATAGCAAAAATCGGGGCAGAATTGAGTAATAGATTGATCTCTGAGGTGACCTCACCCCAGAGGTAGCTTTTTGTCTCAAGGCTTAGTCACTGTTTCATCTCTGGGGTAAACAGCTCAGATGGGGAATTCACCACTGACATGAATTATTGCTTAAATGTCCTGTATCACTATTTCATCTCCGAGGAGAGTGCTGAAAAATTTGTGTAAACCTCAGAAAAGGTGGTGTATGGATTATTTTAACCACTTAACACCAATGGAGGTTTACTGCAATGGCCAGAAAAGAACATGGCAACCCATTACTTCGCTCACTTATCAATGAGCGTGGAATCAAGGACTTACAAGGAATCCATGAGTTAGTAAAGGAGCTGACAGGCTCCTTAATTCAGGAGATGCTTGAAGCAGAACTTGAGAATGATCTTGGCTATTCCAAATGGGATTAACGCGAAAAAGACACCACCAACAGCCGAAACGGCTATTCAGAAAAGACCCTGAAAAGCAGCCTTGGAGAGATACCAATTAAGGTTCCCGGGAATTTGAGCCACAACTGGTAAAGAAACACCAGACCGATATATCTGTGATTGAGGATAAGATTCTTTTTTTTTGTACGCACAGGGGATGTCAACCTGAGATATTCAAAAAACGATTAATGAGCTCTACGGGACATCAGTAGATGACACAATGGTATCGCGGATAACAGAAAAAAAGACTTCCGGTGGTTCAGGAATGGCAGCAAAGGCCACTTGAAAAGACTTATCCGATGTTAATTCTTGATGCAATACATCTTAAGGTTCGGGAAGAAGGTGTGGTTGTTACCAAGGCTGCTTACATTGTTATTGGAATAAATAATGATGACTTAAAAGATGTCCTTGGGATTTGGCTTGGAGCAACTGAGGGAGCAAAGTTCTGGTTAGGTGTTCTTAATGAACTGAAAGCACGTGGTGTTGAAGATATACTGATAGCCAGCATAGACGGATTAAATGGCTTTGTAGAAGCCATAGAGGTGGCATTTCCCAGGACTGAGATACAACGCTGCATTATTCATCAGATTCGATCCAGTACCCGTTATGTGAGCTATAAAGACCGTAGAGAGTTTATCAATGATCTGAAACTCATATACAAAGCATCAACAGAAAACGAGGCCCTGAATGCACTTGAAGGTCTTGAGAGCAAGTGGTCCGAGAAATACAGGTTTGCTGTAAAGAGCTGGCGGGATAACTGGAATGAACTTAATACGATGTTTAAATACCCACCAGAAATCAGGAGATTGATATACACCACCAACGCCATAGAGAATTTTAACAGGCAATTGTGAAAAGTGACCAAAACCAAAAGTTCTTTTGTCAGCGATGATGCAGTTATGAAATTATTGTATCTGACGACTATGAAAGTGGTTGGAAAATGGACGATGCAGCTGCGTGACTGGGGACAAATAATCAGTACACTTTCGATTTACTTTGGCGATCGTGTGACAATGAAGAAGTAATGCTGTTAAACCTTGTAGTTCGGCAAGGGAAATCTGTGATCATACTACCTTTTGTCAACCTCTCCCCCATGGGGGAGAGGTTCCCGTTACTGGAAACACTATTGCAATAACATAATTATGTTGTTATTTTATCTGTATTATTTAATACACCTACACTATATACCAGTTTACACAAAAAATTCCGCACTACCTCCGGGGTAAACCCAAATTCCCCCTCCCACCAAAAATTAAACTATTTTTCCTAAACACCCGTTCCTTTAAACATCCTTTGGTCCTCGTCTCATGATAAGATTCATCTTCGACAATCAAAACTCCCCGGCCTTCAATATGGCCGCCGATCTCTTTCTCCTTAGAAAGTGCTCGCAAAACAACCTTGTCTCTATCCGCTTCTACTCCTGGAACCCTCCTTCGATCACCGTTGGTTACATGCAGGATCCTTCGCAAGTCCTCAACATGGATGCCCTTTCCCGAGACAACGTGTCATGGATTAAACGCCCTACCGGGGGAAGAGCGGTTCTGCATTTTGAAGATCTAACCTATTCTTGTGTTTTCTCAAATTCAATGCGCTTAATGGGTTCAACCGTTCAGGAAAGCAACAGTATTATCGCTGATTGTCTCATGGAGGGGCTTAATCATGCTGGTATCACTTGTCAAAGTCACGACTCCTATGATCAGCTCCTTGAGATCAAACGTGAGATAAAACTCCCCTGTTTCCTGGCGCCAAACAGGGATGAAATTATGGTTGATGGAAAAAAACTGGTCGGTTCTGCGCAGCGTCGCACAACAAGCGGAGTTCTTCAGCACGGGTCGATTCCTTTGACCGGATATTTCAGGAGACTGCCTTTATACCTTAATATTTCAGAGAAACAGCAGGAAACCCAGGTACGTCTGTTGCAGAATAAATGCAACTGTATCAATGAGTTACAGCAGAATCTTTCAGAGGATAAACTTGCGGAATTTCTGATGAACGGCTTTATAAAGAAACTCTCACTTTCCTGGATAAGGCAGGATTGGAGTGAAGAGGAACTAAATGAAATAAAATTGATTCAACAATCTCTGGAGTATAAGTGATTCAAAAAGGAAAAAGCAGAAATCTTTTTGCTGCAGGTCAGAGATGGATAAGTGAAATGGAACCCGACCTTGGTCTAGGGGTTGTTGAATCGGTTGATTTTAAAAGGGTCACGATCTCTTTTCATGATGGAGCAACCAGAAGAGTTTATTCCAAAGAAACTGCTCCATTACGTAGAATAATATTCAAACCAGGTGATACGATCCGTTGTGCTGACGGGAGATCCTGTACGGTTAAATCAGTGGAAAGCTCTGAAAACGTTGTAGTCTACTCAACAGATTGCGGTTTGGTTTCAGAAACTCAATTGAGTGGATCAAACATCATTTCTGCTCCTCTGGATCGTCTGCTGGCCGGTCATCCCGACAGTAATCAGGATTTTCGTCTCAGGTCCGATATTCTTGATCTGCGTTTTTCAATCTCTTCTTCTCCGGTTCGCGGTTTTGCCGGGGGAAGAATTGAACTGGTGCCTCATCAGCTTTACATTGCGCATGAAGTCTCCTCCAGGTTTATAAGGAAGGTAATGCTTGCCGATGAGGTTGGACTGGGGAAAACAATAGAGGCATGTCTTATTCTGCACAGGCTTATTATCAGCGGGAGGATTTCACAGGTATTGATTGTTGTTCCTGAACCGATGATAAATGTGTGGTTTGTCGAGCTGCTGAGAAAGTTCAACCTGCTTTTCTCGATTATCAACCCAGGGACTGAAGGTGGTGAGGAATCTTTTTCCAATGTTTCTCTGGCTTTGACAGGGCTCAACACCATCGTTTACAATCAAGATCTCCTTGCCTCGGCGGTTTCCATAAACTGGGATCTTCTCATAGTTGATGAAGCACATCATCTGGTGCAGGGAACACTGCAGTTTTCTGCAATTGAGGCACTCTCATCGAAGTCCGGCGATGTATTTCTTCTTACTGCCACACCGCTTCATTTTGGAGAACGTAATCATTTTGAAAGGCTCAGACTCCTTGACAAATCTCGATATTCCGATTTCCAGGTTTTTTGCAGGGAAACCAGTCGTCACAAAGAAGCGGCTGAGATTACCGGTCGAATTCTTGATGGTAAACCTTTAGGGGAAGAAGAGATAACTTACTTGAAAGAACTCCTTTCATTACCAGGATTATCTCTAAAGGATTTACAGAGCCTTTCATCTGAAGACCGCAGGGAGCTTGTTGCAAAGATTATCGACCGTCTTGGGATCGGCCGTGTACTTTTCCGGAATACTCGTGCGGCGATAGGTGGTTTTCCTGAGCGTGAAGTGGTGATCACAGAGCTGGAGGCCGATGAGATTGTAAAGAAAAATGTTTCTGAGACTTTTTTTGAGGATCTTCTGCGAAGAGGTTCCAGGAAAATCTCTCGCAATGATCCCAGGATAGGCTATATAGCGGACCTGCTGAGAACAACAGGTGAGGAAAAGATACTGGTAATTTGCAGAAGTAAGCACATTGCTGCCGGGATTCAGGAAGAGCTGCTCAGGCTTATAAAAGTCAATGTTGCCCTCTTTCATGAGGGTCTTACTCTTCTGCAAAGGGATAGAAATGCCGCCTGGTTTTCTGAGGAGGATGGGGCAAGAATTCTTATCTGTTCAGAAATTGGCAGTGAGGGAAGGAATTTTCAATTCTCTCATCATCTGGTTCTCTTTGATCTTCCCTTCAGCCCTGAACTTGTGGAACAGAGGATCGGCCGGCTCGACAGGATCGGGCAGAAAAACAAAATCTTTATTCATCTGCCGGTTATTAAAGAAACACCTGATGAGTTTCTTGCGCAATGGTTTCATAGGGGACTGGGTATATTTATGAATACGGTTCCTGCCGCTCAGGAAACATTTGAGCAGTACTACAGGGAAATAAGTTCCATCATTAATGAAAACCGCTTCAGGAATTTCGAAGGTATGGAGAATCTGATTATCCATACCCGGAAAACTGTTGAGGAAATTTCCCTCAGGCTCAGTGAAGGGAGAGACCGGCTTCTTGAGCAGCACTCTTTTCGGCCCTGGGAGGCCTCGAGGCTGGTAAATGCAATAAAGTCGCTTGACAAGGATCAGAATCTGAAATCTCTGATGAAGAGGCTTTTCAAGGTAAGAGGCATACTGGTGGAGGAGTTTCAGGAAGATACCTGGAGGCTTCTCTCTGAGTCACAGCTTGATGAATCGTTTCCGGGGCTTTCTTCCGCAAGGTCAATTGTTACATTTAACAGAGAGAAGGCGCTTGGCAGGGAGGATTATGAATTCCTGACAATAGATCATCCTGCTGTCACGGGGGGAATCGATCTGCTTATAGGTTCCGAATCGGGAAATGCCTGTTATGCGGTAAACAAAAATGATCCAAACCCAGGACTTTTTCTGGAATGTGTTTTTACCATCAATTGTATAGCATCTCAATCACTCTTTGTAAGCCGGTTTCTTCCTCCGGCTGTCATTCGTGTGATGGTTGATAATAAGTATCAGGAACGTACAGATCTGCTGGGAGAAAACTGGTATAAATCTCTTGATGATCTTCCTTCATTTCACCTTATACACAAAGCGGAAATCAGGCAGACACTTATTCCTTCAATGCTTGAGTATTCAAGAAAATTAGCGGAGGAAAAGAGTAAAACTATAATTGAAAAGGCACTTGAGAATGTAAAAAGGGTTCTCGGAGCTGAAGTGGAGCGTCTTGAATCCTTGAGGAAAACAAATGGATCTGTGTCACAGGATGAAATCGAGATGGCTTCAGAAGAACTGATCCGGCTTTACGAAGCTGTTTCCAATGCCTCCGTTGATCTCGACAGCATCAGGCTGATCTGGAGCCCGGGAAAAGGGAGATAATCCTAAGGTCCGGGTAAAAGGTGCCCCTGCATTCAAAAAAAATGGTATTTTAAGTAAGTCTGTACGTATTCCGTTTTAACAAAGGATTGCAAATTGGTTGATCTTATTTCCAGAATGACCGCGACCCCGCTTATTTTCGATGGAGCCATGGGTACGACAATATACGATCGCGGAGTTTTTATCAACACCTGTTTTGATGAACTCAATTTGTCGAACAGCAAATTGATCCAGAAGATCCATAGTGAGTATGTGGAAGCTGGAGCGGATGTGATTGAAACTAATACATTCGGGGCAAACCGTATCAAACTGGCAGCTTTTGGTCTCGCTGCTAAAGTAGATGAAATCAATACTGCCGCAGTCAAAATAGCCAGGAGTGTTGCTGGTGAGGAAAATTATGTTATCGGTTCTGTGGGCCCCTGCACCCGTGCATCTGAAACATTACAGCCATCCAGTATAAGTGAAGTCGAGAATGCCTTCAGAGAGCAGATCACCTCTCTTGTAAATGCAGGTGTTGACGGAATAATACTGGAGACTTTTTCAAAGCTCGATGAGTTAAACCTGGCACTGAAGGCTGCGGGGGGTTTTGATGTTCCTCTTATCGCCTCATTTACTGTTACTGATGAGGGTCTTACCCTGACCGGTACACCTGCAGAAGTCATTGTGGACTCTCTTGAACAGCACAGCAGAGTTCAGGCTATCGGAATAAACTGCGGAACAGGGCCGGCAGGTGCATTCAGCACCCTTGAGAGTGTCATTTCCAGATCTAATAAACCCTTTGTTGTCATGCCCAACGCAGGAATGCCAAAGGATGTAAACGGGCGCATGCTTTATCTGACCAGCCCTGAATATTTTACTACCTATGCCATGCGGTTCATTGAGCTTGGTGCAAGAGGAGTAGGTGGATGTTGTGGGACGACTGCCGCTCATATAAAGATAATGAGCAGGGCGGTTAAAACGATGAGCGGGGTTAAAAAGCATATTCAGGTGAAAACTCATCGTGAAGACACGGTTCAGGTGAAGGTGACTGAACCGATAGAGAAATCCCAATTCGCTAAAAAGCTGCTTTCCGGACAGAAAGTTACTTCTGTTGAACTCCTTCCACCCCGTTCCATTGACATGAGCGGTGTGCTTGAAAAGGCAAGGATGTGTGCTGCCAAAGGGGTTGACGCAATCAATATTCCTGACGGGCCGCGGGCAAGTACCCGTGTTTCACCGATGATCACGGCTATAGCGATGCTGCGGGAAGTCAATATTGAACCGATTCTTCATTATTGCTGCAGAGACCGCAATCTTATTGGAATGCAGGCTGATTTACTTGGTGCCTATGCTGCAGGAATCAGAAATCTTCTGATTATAACTGGTGATCCGCCCAAACTGGGAGATTATCCTGATGCCACAGGTGTTTTTGATGTCGATTCGATCGGACTTACTCAGGCAGTCACAAACATGAATCACGGACAGGATATCGGTGGCAATCCTGTCAATCCTCCTACCAGCATTTTTATCGGTGTTGGGGCAAACCCCTGTGCTGTCGATCCTGACAGGGAGCTGGAGCGTTACAGACAAAAGGTGGATGCCGGGGCGGAGTTTGTGATTACTCAACCGGTTTTCGACGTTGACGCACTTTTCCGCTTTCTTGACAGAATTCAAGGGATCAGACAGATTCCCATAGTTGCCGGAGTGTGGCCTCTTACAAGTTTTAAAAACGCTGAATTCATGAACAATGAGGTTCCCGGGGTTGTTGTGACACCTTCTATTCTTGAGCGGCTTAAAAAGTGTACAACCAGGGAAGATGGTGCAAAGATGGGAACAGAGATAGCCAGAGAGATTATCCAGGCCATCAGCTCACGGGTGAACGGCTTTCAGGTAAGTGCTCCTTTTGGAAAAGCTGAACTGGCGCTTGCAGCTTTGGAAAAGTAGGCATATTTACACACTGCGCTCTGTTGTAATCCTCTACTCTGTGTACAGAGACGGTGCTAAGAGGTATTTTTTTCTTGGATAAAAATTGATCATTTTTAAGGAGGGAGTAACAACTGTTCAACTCCCGGGGAGCAGATCTATGAGAATCTTTTTATCATTGGCCCTTTTTCTGTTTCAGATTATCATCCTTTCAGGTTGCCAGAAAGGTGCCCCCGAAAACAAAATTCAAATTGTTGATGTTTCCTCTGGAGTTAATTACGAGGAGCTACAGGAAAAAGCAGAAAAATTTGTACCTGCAATTGGAAAAAAGGGCGGTCAAATCGTTCTCTCCTCATTCTCTGATCCCAAATCCTTCAATCCTATAACATCAACTGAAAACACCACATCTGAATTTACCGAGTTTCTTTTTGAAGGGCTTGTAAGGGCTAACGGAGTAACTCTTCTTCCGGAACCTAATCTTGCAGATACATGGCAGGTTTCAGATGACGGGCTTGAGTGGACTTTTCATATAAGACCGGGAGTGCTCTGGTCAGACAGTGTGCCGTTCAGCGCTTATGATGTCGAGTTTACTTTTAACGATCTTATTTTTAATCCGGCAATCAATCCCAATTCCTCACGTGATATTTTTCTTGTTGATGGAAAAAAGATCATGGTTAAGGCTCTTGACAGTTCAAATGTCAAATTCACTCTCCCTTTTCCCTATGCGCCGTTTCTCAGGACCATGTCCCAACAGATTCTGCCAAAACATAATTTTTTTCAAGTCGTAAAATCCGGCAAATTCAACACTGCTCTCAGTATACAGACACCTCCGTCATCAATCGTAGGTACAGGGCCGTTTCTTCTCGATTCATATATTTCATCGCAGAAAGTGGTATTCAAACGTAATCCGTTGTACTGGAGAACCGATAGTGCCGGAAACCGGCTCCCCTATCTTGACAGGGTAGTGTATACCATTGTTGCGGACCAGAATGCCGAGCTTCTTCAGTTCAAACGCGGTGAAGTCGATTATCTGGCTGCCAAGGGCGAGGATTTCCCTGGTCTTAAAAAGGATGAGAAGAGTGGTTCCTACACTGTTTACCGTCTGGGTCCGGCTACAGGGAGTAATTTTCTTTTCTTCAACCAGATTCTCGACAGAGACCCTGCGACCGGAAAACAGTATGTCGATAAAGTCAAACTCTCCTGGTTTACTAATGTAAATTTCAGGAAAGCTGTTGCCCATGCACTGGATAAACAGAATATGATCCGTATAGTAATGAACGGCCTTGGGTATCCACAGTGGTCTCCCATGACTCCATCCGAGGGTTATTTCTTCAGTGATAAAACAACCCAGTATCCCTATGATCTGAAGAAAGCAAAAGAGATTCTGGCAATGGAGGGTTTCAGCGACAAAAACGGGGATGGTTACCTTGAGGACAAGGACGGTAACACTGTAGAATTCTCGTTTGTAACCAACAGCGGAAATGTTGTCAGAGCAAGGATTTCTGAAATTATTCGAAAGGATCTCGAGGCTCTGGGAATGAAGATCCATTATCAGCAGCTTGAGTTCAACAGCCTGATTCAGAAAGTCAGCAATCCTCCTTATGAATGGGATGCCATTCTGCTCGGATTGACCGGAGGTGTCGAGCCGCATTTCGGGAGAAATGTCTGGCATTCTTCTGGTACTCTTCACATGTGGTATCCTCGTCAGAAGAAACCGGCTACCGAATGGGAGAGAAGGGTTGACAGCCTTTTTGACGTGGGAGTGAAAGAGCTTGATGTTTCAAAGCGTAAGGTCATCTATGATGAGTGGCAGCAGATCATTTCCGATCAGCTCCCGCTGATCTACACGGTTCTTCCCGAACGGATCTACTGCATTTCAAACAAATTTAAAAACCTGAATCCCTCCCTTAACGGAGGACTGCTTCATAACCTGGAATACATCTATATCGGAGATTAACCAGGGGATAAAGTCACTTTTATGAGAGATGAACTTTTAAGGCGGGCGCTGGTCTCTATTCCTCAGCTTCTGCTCATGTCATTCATTACCTTTCTTTTTATAGATCTGGCACCGGGTGATATCCTTGCCAAATACCGGTTCGATCCCCGGATAAATGCTGAAACTGTAAAGGAGATTGAGGCAAAATACCACTTTGACAAGCCGGTTCTTGTCCAGTACGGTCATTGGCTCATGCGACTGGTGCATCTTGACTTAGGATACTCTTTTTCCCGGGAAGCGGAAGTGGCCGAAGTTATAGCGGAACGGCTGTTTAATACTTTTATCCTTTCATTTTTCTCGATTATATTCACCTGGCTTATAGCCATACCTCTGGGGATCTACGCAGCGGTAAAACAGTATTCCTGGGGAGACAGGATAATGTCGGCTGTCTCTTATTTCGGCATGTCTCTTCCCGGTTTTTTTCTTGCTTTACTTCTGATGTTCCTTGTATATGTCGGCCGTGATCTGCCCCTCATCTCCTCTATTCCAATCGGCGGGATGATTTCTCCAGGGTATGAAAACCTGAGTTTTTTCGGTAAATTCCTCGACCGGGCTGCCCACATGATTTTACCGGTGATAATACTTACAATCGGCGCTCTGGCTGGTCTGCAGAGAATAAGCCGGGGAAATATGCTTGAAGAACTTCGAAAACAGTACATAGTGACTGCCCGCGCAAAAGGTCTTTCTGAGCATCGTGTGATCTACAGACATGCTTTACGAAATGCGATCAATCCGCTTATCACGCTTTTCGGTTTTGAGTTCTCTTCACTGCTCAGCGGTGCCGCGCTTCTGGAAATAATTGTAAACTGGCCCGGATTAGGGAGTCTAATGCTGGCTGCGGTAAGGGCTCAGGATACTTTTCTGGTAATGGGAAGTATGCTTATGGGTGGTGTAATGCTGATTGTGGGAAATCTAATTGCTGATATCCTGCTTGTTATCGTTGACCCGAGGGTAAGGAAAGCATGAGTTTAAAAAACAACAGAGCCGCTGCCAAGTTTTTCAGACATCCGCTTGTGTGGCCGGGTCTGATTGTACTCTTTGTGCTTTATGTTATTATGATCTTTGCCGAGTTTATCGCTCCTTATCATTATGACAATGGTGACAGACAGAACTCTTTTCAGCCGCCAAGCAGAATCCATTTTTTCCACGAGGGGCATTTCTCTTTGCGGCCCTTTGTGTATCCCTACTCTTACGGTTTCAATGAGTACTATGAACGGGTTTACATTGAAGACAAATCCAAACCCTGTCCGGTTCGGTTTTTTGTAAAGGGAGACAGAGTAAAACTCTGGGGTATTATTCCCATAAATTATCATCTGTTCGGAACAGACAATGCGGATGGGTGCCGGTTTTATCTTCTGGGTGCAGATTCTGTGGGGAGGGATCTTTTTTCGCGAATTGTTTACGGCTCGAGGGTTTCCCTTACAATCGGTTTTCTGGGTGTGGCACTGACAGCCTTTTTAGGATTTCTGGCTGGAGGCATATCCGGTTACTACGGAGGAAAAACCGACTGGATGATCATGCGTTTTGCTGAATGTTTCATGCTGGTTCCCTCCTTTTTCCTGATGCTTGCTCTTCGCAGCGCCTTTCCGATGAAACTCTCATCCACACAGGTTTACCTCCTGATTGTAGCTATACTGAGTCTTATAGGATGGGCGGGATTTGCACGGGTGATCAGAGGCATGGCATTATCTATAAGCAAGAGAGATTTTGTTACCGCGGCAAAGGCACTCGGCGCCTCTGATTTCCGCATCATATTTCAGCACATCCTGCCGCAGACACTCTCTTATGCTATAGTATCGATGACCCTTTCCATACCGGCTTACATTCTGGGCGAATCAGCCCTGAGCCTCATCGGGCTTGGGATTCAGGATCCTCAGGCAAGCTGGGGAAATCTGCTTAGCGCGGCAATGAATGTTTCCGATATACAGTATCATCCCTGGATACTCATCCCTGGAATTTTCATCTTCCTTGCTGTGATGGCATTCAATTTCATTGGTGATGGTCTACGGGACGCCCTGGATCCAAACAGGTAATACCCGGTTAGCATACCTGCATTCCTCAGAAGCATTCCATTAAAAATCCGATAGAGACAACTCCAGACAAATTTCTTCATTTATTTATCCTTCTTTTTCAGGGCTGAACTTTGCTTTCAAAAATGAGTTGAATTTTAGGTAAGCAGAGGCACCTTTAAAAATTGAGCTAAAGAGTAAATAGAGTGGCAGCCAATTTGGAATGGAAAAAGATGGTGGTGAAAGGTCATGCCCTTGAGGAGACTTTAAACAGGCTTTCTCAATCTGACTATGACATCTTTTCTGTTCAATACTGCGGATCACAGTGGTGTATTGTTGCCAGGAAAGCAATAAGGGATTTGTCCTGGAATAATGCAATGGATTTCAAGGTATCTGCCGAGGTGAAAAACACATGGAAAAGAAGGTAAAAATAGTAGCTACATTAGGTCCTGCAAGCAGCAGTCCCACTTTGATCAGAAAACTGCTGCTTGCAGGGACAAATGTTTTTCGTCTGAACTTTTCTCACAGCACTCAGGAAGCAGTTTCTGTAACTATTCAGCAGATCCGTGATCAGGCTCGGATGCTCAGTCTGGAGCCGGGCATTCTGGCAGACTTGCAGGGACCAAAGATAAGAACCGGTGTTACAAAAGAGAACAGAATTTTTACTGTTCAGGAGGGATCTCAAGTCAGAATTTCTCCTGAAAGGCTCGAAAGTGATGAGAGAACGATATTTATTGATTTTCCCGAATTAATGCATAAGGTTAGAAGTGGAAGTCTTATTCTTATTAATGATGGTGCAATAAGGTTAAGAGTGGAGCAGATCGAGAAATCCGGAGATATCTTTTGCACAGCATTAAGTACTGGTTCTTACTCATCACATAAGGGAGTCAATTTTCCTGGTATAGATCTGGGAATTCCATCTCTGACTCAAAAAGATATCAATGATCTTAATTATGTGCTGGATAAAGAGATTCAGTTTGTGGCGCTTTCTTTTGTAAGAAATGCAAAAGATATGGAGGATCTCCGGAAGCATGTAACCAGAAAACGCAATGATATCAAGATTATTGCTAAAATAGAGAAGCCGGAGGCAGCGGAAAATATAAACGAGATACTGGAGGCAAGTGATGGAATAATGGTCGCCAGGGGGGATTTGGGAGTTGAAACCACGCCCTATGGAATTCCGGTACTTCAGAAAAAGTTGATAGACAGTGCCAATCAAGCCGGGAAACTGGTGATTGTGGCGACTCAGATGCTGGAATCGATGATTACCAACCGTATACCTACCAGGGCCGAGTCAACCGATGTAGCTAATGCGATTTTAGATGGAACCGATGCAATAATGTTATCGGGAGAAACTGCAGTAGGGGCTTTTCCTGTGGAATCGGTTCAGACCATGTCTCAGATTGCCTGCATTACAGAAAAAAGCGACTATGCTCAAAAAGAAAATGTTGATCTTTCCACAATCGACTATCCTCCACATGCTGTTTGTGAAGCTGCTGCTTACGCCAGTATCGATCTGGGCAGGATTCCTATCTGTATTTTTACCGTATCAGGAGACACCGCCCTCTACTTATCAAAAATAAGGCCCCTGTCTCCACTTTACGCTTTTTCTCCAGAGATTCAAACTGTGCGCCAGCTTTCTCTGGCCTGGAACATCACTCCTTTTTTCCTTAAATTCGCAAATGATATTCCGGGACTTTTGCGGGATGCCGAAGAGATGCTCCTGAAGGCAGGATTGGTCAAAAAAAATGATCTGATTGCCCTGGTAAGTGGTACTACTCCTGTGAAGGGCGCCACGAATTCCCTGCAGATTAAGAGGATTGAGATCTGAGAAGAGATTTTTACTCGGCTTGTAATTTGCAGAAATTCTTTAATGGAAAGTTTTTTGTTTTGTACCTGAATCCTTCAGAGGAGATTCATTTTTCCAGGAGCAAATGTGACTGAAGAATCTGTAATTCTTCTTGTTGAGGATAATGAAAGCCATGCAATTCTGGCTATCAGGGGATTATCCCAGTATCACAAAAAACCCAGAATAGTGCATGTAAGCGACGGAGAGAGTGCTTTGGATTATCTTCTGGGACGAGGGGAGTATTCCCGTCCCAGATCCAATCCACGGCCTCGCTTAGTACTGCTGGATCTTCGTCTGCCAAAGATTGACGGGCTCGATGTATTAAAAGAGATGAAGAGTTCTGAAGATCTTCGGGTTATTCCAGTGGTTATTCTGACAAGCTCCATGGCAGAACCGGATATTGTGCGCTCTTATTACTATAATGCCAACAGTTACCTGGTCAAACCGCTGGACTTTGAGGAGTTTCGGAAGGAGATGCTTTGTGTAGCCAACTACTGGCTGAACTGGAATATTAATCCCTTGTGAAGGCGCAGGATTAACCTTTTAACAGCAGGTCTTGATGAGTCAGCGCCGGAAAAACTTCATTCACAAAAACCTTCTTCTATATCTCCCGCCCCTGCTGGTCTTTCTGGTACTGTCTGCCGGGAACCTGTGGATGTGGTATAAGACAAGACAGATCAGTTGCCGTCTTTTAACTTCTCAGGCTAGATCTGCTGCAGTTCAGATCATCACCAAACTGAACCTTTTGCTCTATGAAAGAGGAAAAGACCTGAACCACCTCGCTTCAATCTGGGTAGAGACCTACAACAGCGATAAAGAGCAGAGATTTGAGGAGGATGCGCGGGGAATCCTGGGAAGAGAACCTGGTTACCGGGAAATAAGCAAAGTTGATTCTGCAGGTAACATTCTCTCGCATATATCCAATTCTCCAGACACTCTGATTTCTGAAGTCAGTTTCGATAAGCATCTTAAGGCTCTCTCAACCGATCAGTTTGAATTGATCTCTTCTCCTGAATCAAAAGAGAGTTTCCTGGCAATTTTCCGTCCGATCCTTTCTGACAGCACAGAGAAGGGAAAATTCTCGACTGCAGTTGTGGGAGTTATGAGATTTGACTCTCTGATGAAACAGCTTGCCCGGGGTTCAATTCCAAAAGAGTTTGCAGCAGAGATAATCATTGATGGAATTCAAATAGATCTTACTGAAAACATGGACGATTTAACTTCCAGGTCTTACTCTATTGCTGATAGATCGGAAATCAATTTTATTGTGGGAAATAATGATGCCAGGATTATCATTTATCCTCCTAAAAAAGGCCTGCTTGCATCTTTGCTTTACCAGAACAGAATCCGGCTGATACTTAATACTATTGCCGCTCTCTTTGCATCATCACTGCTGGCTTTGGCTATCTACAATTTCCTTAAACAGAAACAGGTGATGGCAAAGCTCAGAGAATCCGAAGAAAGATATCAAAGATTGACAGAAAATGCCAAAGACATCATATTCCGTCTGACCCTTCCCGATGGACGATTTGAGTTTATCAGCCCCTCGGTAACTGAAGTCACCGGATATACTCAGCAGGAATTCTATTCAAGACCTCTTTTTTTCAAACAGCTAATGGATCCCGGGTGGCAGAAGAATTTTGAAATCAGATGGAAGGAGATTTTAATCGGTAATACTGCTCCTGCTTACGAATATCAGATTATAAGTAAATCTGGCGAACACAAATGGCTGCATCAGAGCAATGTCATAATTACCGAAGATGGTGTTCCTGTTGCTCTGGAAGGAATCATTACCGATATCACAGCACAGAAAAATGCCACCCATGAAAGAGAGGAACTGATTAAGGAACTGGAAAAGAAAAATGCCGATCTGGAAAGATTTATCTACACCGTCTCTCACGAACTGCGCCAGCCTCTTATCACCATAAAAGGGTTTTTGGGTTATCTTGAGGAAAATGCACAGAAAGGTGAGCAATCGATGCTTCACCAGGATATCGTGCAGATAATCCATGCAACTGAAATTATGCAGCGGCTTCTCAATGATCTCATAAGTCTCAACCGGGTTGGCTTAGCCCCTCAAAAAAAGGAAACCGTAAATATTTATGAGATTGTCAATCAGGCCACAGATCTTTTCAAGGAAAAAATCGCGCAAAGGAATATCAAAATTATTATAGATCCCTTATTACCTGATGTATACGGTTACCGCAGTGAACTGATGGAACTGTTTCAGAATCTTATCGAAAACTCCATCAAGTTTACATCGAATAAAGACCGGCCTGTAATTCATATAGGATTTTCAGGCAGCGGAAAAGAAGTTACCTATTTTATCCGGGATAACGGCATAGGTTTTCACGCCAGGTACAAAGAAAAAATCTTCGGCCTGTTCAACAAACTCCACTCTGACACCGAAGGTACCGGGGTTGGACTTGCGCTGGCAAAAAGAATTGTAGAGCACCATGGTGGATGGATAAGGGCTGAATCAAAAGGACCTGATAAAGGCACTACCATCTACTTTACACTCCCGATCGAACATTCCTGATTCGTTTTTTCCGGTTCTCATTTCCTGCAAAAAAAAGTCCTTTTATGCCTAAAATGGCTAATGTTATTTTTTTGACTCCCGGTGAAGTGGATAAAGCCGGGGCAATATTCTAAGGAGCAAATCCCGTGATAGGGAGTGCAGTAAAAGTCGAAAGGGTCTGTAAGGTCTTTGGTAATTTCAAAGCTTTAAACGATGTTTCCTTTGAAATAAAAAAAGGGGAATTTTTCTCCTTACTGGGTCCTTCTGGTTGCGGTAAAACAACACTGTTAAGAATTATAGCCGGTTTTGAAGACCCCTCTTCGGGATCAGTCTTTCTGGATGACTGCAACGTTATTCCGGTTCCTGCTAATAAGCGGCACGTTAATACAGTCTTTCAGAATTACGCACTTTTCCCCCACTTAACAGTTTTTGAGAACGTTGCTTTTCCCCTGCGCATTAAAAAAACAAAAGAGAGCTCTATCCGGCAGCAGGTAAACGAATATCTCGAACTGGTCAAGCTTCCCGGTGAGGGATCCAAATTTCCTGCTCAATTATCAGGGGGTCAGAAACAGAGAGTAGCTATAGCCCGTGCTCTCATAAACCAGCCGCGTGTATTGCTGCTGGATGAACCTTTATCTGCTCTTGATGCCAAGCTGCGCCAGCACATGCTTATTGAGCTCGACTCTATCCACGATAAAATTGGAATTACCTTTATCTATGTGACCCATGACCAGCAGGAAGCCCTGAGTGTGTCCGACAGAGTAGCTGTGATGAATCAGGGGAAGATTCATCAGATTGGAACACCCTTTGAGATATATGAAAGCCCGGCAGACAGTTTTATCGCGCATTTTATCGGTGAATCCAATTTTATCAACGGAAAAGTTCTTCAGAAAACCGACCCCGAGCACGCCCTTATAGAGGTGGAACATCTGGGAAATATAAAGGTTTACCTTGGCAAAGATCTAAATCCCGGTGAACGGGTTCGACTTACTATCCGGCCAGAGAAGATTCATCTTTCAAAGGAAAGCCCTGAGAAACTCCATGGCGAAATCAATGTGCTGAAAGGCATTGTTGATGAGATCATTTATACCGGATTTCAGAGCAAATACTTCGTCAAAATCTCTGATTCTCTTTTATTCCGGGTTTTCAAGCAGCACAGGAAGTTTTTCACCGATGAGATAGAAGCCAAATGGAAAGATGAGGTGTATATCTGGTGGAATTGTAAAGACAGTTACATAGTGGAGGTTGAAAAGGGGTGAGGAAAAATCCTGGTCCGCTTTATGCCTTGCCGGTAACTGCCTGGATCGGATCCTTTTTCATTGCGCCCCTGGCAATTATCTTTCTGTATAGTTTTATGCGTAAAGGACTCTACGGAGGAGTTCTTTACGAATTCTGCATCGATGCTTACAGATCTCTTTCCAATCCGGTTTTTATCAAAGTCACACTCTCTACTTTTTATATTGCTGCTGTATCCACCATTATAATGGTTTCCCTGGCACTGCCTGCATCCTACTTTATCGCCAGAAGTAAATACAAGACCTTTTTCCTGATACTGATTATTATCCCTTTCTGGACCAATTTTCTCATAAGGATCTATTCCTGGATCGCTATTCTGGGTAATAACGGGTTTCTAAACCATTTTCTCCTCTCTATCGGGCTTATCGATCACAATCTGCAGTTTCTTTACAACAAATACGCGGTCATACTGGTAACAGCTTATACCTATCTGCCTTTCGCGATTTTGCCCCTTTACTCGACTATCGAAAAATTCGATTTCTCGCTGCTTGAAGCCGCAAGAGACCTTGGTGCCACAAAGAGACAGGCTGTTTTTAAAGTGCTTCTTCCCGGCATTCGTGCAGGAATTACCACTGCAGTGCTCTTTACTTTTATCCCTTCTTTTGGTTCTTATGCGATCCCGCAGATTCTGGGAGGAAGTGATTCGCTGATGATTGGAAACATCATCGCCCGAGAATTGACAGTTACCAGAAACTGGCCGCTTGCTTCCTCGATATCGGTTGTGCTCACAGTTATTACAACCGTCGGGGTAATTCTCTTCATGCGTCTTAACAGAAATACCCTTGCAGTAAAAAATGAGAAAAAACAGGAGGAAAGGCTGGCCGGAAATGTCGCGTAAAAGCGTTTTTTCACCTGTAATGTTTTCTCTTGTACTCACATTTTTTTACATGCCGTTATTGATCCTGATTGTTTTCTCTTTTAATGATTCAAAGACGATGTCATGGAGCGGTTTCTCACTGAGGTGGTACCAGGAGCTGTTCTTTAATTCCAGATCGCTGTGGAATTCATTTTTAAACAGTTTGATAGTTGCCGCTTCCTCTGCAACACTCTCCACTATTATCGGAACCCTTGGAGCAATCGGTATTTACTGGTACAATTTCCGTTTCAAAAGGATTCTTCAGGCAGCAACTTTTCTTCCTCTCATTCTTCCTGAAATAATCATTGGTGTTTCCCTGCTTATTTTCTTTGCCGGTATTAAACTTCATCTAAGCCTGTTTACCATCTTTCTGGCCCACACTACTTTCAACATTCCATTTGTTCTTCTTCTGGTTATGGCGAGACTGGAGGAATTTGATTTTTCGATAATAGAAGCTGCTTATGATCTGGGAGCCAGAGAGATTGATGCCTTGCTGAAGGTAATCATCCCTGTTTCTTTTCCCGGAATCCTGTCTGGTTTTCTGATGGCTGTTACTCTTTCTCTGGAAGATTTTGTTATCACCTTTTTTGTTGCAGGCCCGGGATCATCAACACTGCCTCTGCACGTATACAGCATGATCCGGTTTGGTGTTTCCCCTGTAATAAATGCCCTGTCGGTTATTATCATTGCCGGAACCATTGTTCTTGCCGTGTCAACCAGGAATTTTGCAAAATACCTTGTCCAAAGATAAAGGAGCCAAAAAATGAAACGAATTACGGTTTTTATGCTGATTTCAGCGCTTATACTGCTGAGCGGGTGCGGATCAGGAAAACCCAAACTTTACATCTATAACTGGACATATTATATACCCGATCATGTGATCAGGGAATTCGAGAAGCGCAATAATGTCTCTGTTGTCTATGACATGTACGCATCAAATGAAGAGATGTTTGCCAAACTGAAGGCCGGAGGTACCGGTTACGATATGGTTTTCCCGTCTGGCGATTACGTTTCCATAATGATCAGGGAAAATATGCTCGAACCCATTGACTGGTCCAAAATTCCGAATCTTAAAAACCTGGACTCTACTGCTGTATCAAAAGTCAATTTTGATCCGGATTGCCGGTTCAGTGTCCCCTTTATGATGGGGGCAGCTGGAGTGTCTGTCAGCAAAAAGAAAGTAGGAGAGTATCAGACCAGTTGGAAGCTGTTTGAAAGAAGCGATCTCAAGGGAAAACTGACCCTGCTTGATGATATGAGAGAAGTTATGGGAGCCGCGCTTAAATCCCTGGGGTATTCGGTTAATTCAATCAATCCCTCAGAACTGATGCAGGCAAAAGAGCTTGTCATGAAATGGAGAGAAAACATCGTTAAATTCGATGCGGAAGCTTTTGGGAAGGGTTTTGCTGCAGGGGAGTTCTGGGGTGTGCATGGGTATGCAGAAAATGTCTTTCTTGAGCTTGATCCATCGATGCGGGAAGATGTTGCTTTTTTCATACCTGTGGAGGGTGGCCCGATGTACATGGATAACATGGTTATCCTTAAAGGCGCGAAAAACAAAGATCTTGCCTTACAGTTTATAAATTTTATTCATGATCCGGAAATCTACGCCCAGATAGCAGATTTCCTGATGATGCCTTCAATCAATACTGCTGCCAGACAGTATCGCACTAAAACTCCCAATTATAATATTGAGGATCTTGCCAATTCTGAACTGAAGGAAGATCTCGGGGAAAACTTGGAGCTTTACAATAAGATATGGCAGGAAATTCGCGTTGGTAAATAGAATTCTGGAAAACCGGAGCTATGCTTTTTCTGGAAAATCAACAATTGAAGGTTTCCGTTCTGGATCCACTTTCTGACCGTGACCGCCTGGGGTCAAGATATTGTACAGGCGGTTATATATGGCAGATCAGCGGTCCTGGAGGGGTAAATCTCCTTTCTGGTCCTCAATATCCAGATCCGGAGCCCGATAGGTTTGATGGTCAGGGGGCTCCGGAAGTGTTTGAAACGGCTCCGGGTGCTGATAGTGTTCCGGTTGGAGAAGAAGTGCTTGTTATCGGGGTTGGGATGGTGCGTAAAACAAGCCCGATAATTCCTTTTCATGTAAGAAACAATCCGGAAGTGGTGAAATTTTGTTCCTGGAATACTTCTGTCAGCGAAAATGCTGTCTGTATGGAAACAGACCAGAAATTCTGTCTTACATCCCGCTCAGGAGAGTTTCCTGAGGAGTTCGGATTACATCTGGAAAGGACTGTTTCTCTGATAAATCGTCTTGTCTGTTCCAGATCAGGTTTGAAAAACACAGGTAATTGTCCTTTACCTCTTCGTTGGTTTGCTCATCCGTTTTTTCCACTGAATCCGGACTTCTCTTGCTGTAAAATTTCTGTTCCGGTTGATGTGCCTCAGAATAAAGGTTTTTATCTGAATCCTCAGCATGTTATCTGCAGGCACAAGGATTATGAATGGGAAAGGGGTTGTTTTCAGCGGATGAACATCAAAACTGGTGGACCGGTGAAAATTACCATCTTTCATCCTGAAGCCGGGCAGGTTGAAGTGTCTTGTGAATATGCTCTGTCATCCATGCCTGTCTGGGGAAATTCCCGGACTTTTTCTGTTGAACCGTTTTATGACTCCATTCTTATGCCGGGAGAAGCAGTTAACTGGCAGATCAGTTATCAATTTTGATCTTAGGATCAATATACGGATAAAGCAAATCCGGATCTTTTCTATTGAACGGAAAAAAGACAATAATTTGCTCAATTATTGACTCACGTTACGCTTTGGTACTATAATTACTGAAAGATCAGGCCAAAGCCTGGATGAAAGCCTTTACAGATAATGCGCAGAGTTTTTTCCCTTCCATCAACTTCCAGACTTGCGCGGATTGCTGCTGTTGCCGCCATTGCTCTTCTGGGACACTTTATTGCCGAGAAAATGTTCAATGTCCCGGCACAGAGAGACCTTGTTATTATTTTTGGTATCGCTTTTTTCTACCCTGTTCTCCGCCATCCTGTTTTTGGAATCTACCTTCTGTTTTTTATTATGCCATTCGTCCCGTTTTTCAGGCGTCTATATTACCTTCAATATGCCCGTCCTTTAGCTGACCCGCTGATTATCATTGGTGATCTGATAATAACATTCATAATAATTGGTTTGTATTTCGAATTTCGGGCCCGTAAGGATAGTCATAATGTAAACAGAACTTTTAACAACATTGTGATTATTTACTTCTTATATCTCATTCTGCGTACTTTCTTTTTCAATATTCTCCCGGTTACCGATGCAATTTTGCGTTTTCGTCTTTATGGTCCCTCTGTTCTGTTATTCTTTATAGGATCTTATTTCGCAGGTAACACTAATTTGCTTAAGAGAATCTGGCTTCTGTCTTTCTGGATAGCTATTTTTGCAGCGCTTTATGGACTAAAGCAACTCATCTTTGGATATAACGAGGCTGAGCGTATCTGGTTCTCTTCCATCAGTTTCAGCACTCTTTTTATTAAAGGTATTGCACGGCCATTCTCTTTTTTCCAGTCTCCTGCCGCTTTTGCAGATTACATGCAGATAGGTATAATCAGTATTATTGTATTGAGCAACTGGGGAGGCATAAAAATCGGGAAGCTCTTCTTTTTTCCTTTTCTCCCCCTGTTCTTCTATGGCGCTCTGATCACCTCTGTACGCTCCAACTGGATTGGAATTCTGGTTTCACTGTTCCTATGGATATTTGTAATCCAGTTTAAATCTACACGTGCGCGTGTAGGGATGCTTGTCTCGCTGCTTACTGTTTTTGCACTGACTCAGGTTCTGGAATTACACAGCCAGTCGGGACTTGGTCTGCAATCGATATTTAAATTCCTGGGCGGAGGATTGACTCCTCAGTATGCAGATCTGCTTGTAACTGAAAGAGCATCTGCCATTTCAAATCCTTTTGAAGAACACTCTCTCCTTTCCAGAATCGCATTGTGGAAATATCTTTTCATCCTGTCATCCGATCCTATAATGGCAGTTTTCGGAAGAGGGGTCGGAACTCTCAATGCCGATTCCATTTATGTAACATATCTGGCTGAATTCGGGTACCCAGGTGTGATCTTCATTACATTTCTTGTGATCTTTATAATAATCAAAGGTTTTTCTCTTATCGATAAATCAGATTCCCCGGAAATAAGATCTCTTGCCAGAGGAATCACAGTAATGAATATTGTTTTTGCGATTATAAATATTACTGGAACGCATATTCACTCCTTCCCGGGAGATGTTTACTTCTGGTTCTGGAACGGGGTACTTATCAAACTCGAATACCAGCAGAGATCCTCTGCCAGACTGATTGAAGATGAAACTGCTTGTTACAATTGATTTCCCAAAGG
>JAAYIG010000053.1 GCA_012523595.1 Fibrobacter sp. | reverse complement strand
GTGGGTGCAAGCAGAGCGGCTGTTGATGCCGGGTGGATCCCCTACTCTCATCAGGTGGGCCAGACTGGAAAGACTGTCTGCCCGAAGCTCTATATTGCATGTGGCATTAGCGGTTCTGTACAGCACATGGCCGGAATGCAGTCATCAGACTTCATAATTGCCATAAACAAAGATCCTGAAGCAGACATTTTCCAGATCGCAAATCTGGGAATTGTAGGTGATGCTCTTGAAGTACTCCCTGCATTGACGGCTGCATTCAAGGAAAGGCTTGGAAAATAATTTTCAATTGTTTCTTCGATCCTGATGTGGTTTCAACGTCAGTGAGAAAAACAGCAGTGTAATTCCGGCGGGAAATCCGCCTTTTTCCGATTTCTGGAGTAGTATGAAACTTACACTTGGTTTACCTAAAGGCAGTCTTGAGGATTCCACTTTCAGTCTTTTTTGCAAAGCCGGAATCCGTATAAGAAAGAGTGAACGCTCCTATTATCCTACCAGTGATGATCCTGAGCTTGATCTGATCATTATGCGCCCCCAGGAGATTCCCCGTTATGTTGAAAAGGGGATCCTCGATGCGGGTATAACGGGGCAGGACTGGACTGAGGAGAACAATGCGAAAGTCGTGGAAGTGACGGAATTGCGATACAGCAAAAGTACCCGTCAGAAATGCAGGTGGGTTCTTGCGGTTCCCGAAGATTCACCTTTCAAGAAAGCTGAGGATCTTAACGGGAAACGAATTGCAACTGAACTTGTTGACACTACAAAGAGATTCTTTAAAAAGAGGAATATTCCTGTTAGTGTCGAGTTTTCATGGGGAGCAACAGAAGTAAAACCTCCAAGACTTGTTGATGCAATAGTAGATATAACCGAAACAGGTTCATCACTGCGTGCCAACAGGCTCCGCATTATCGAGACTATTATTGAAACCTGCACTGTAATAATCGCCAACAAAGATGCGTGGAAAGACACCTGGAAGAGAAATAAACTGGAAAATCTCAAGATGCTCCTTCAGGGAACTCTTGATGCGGAGAATTACATAGGATTGAAATGCAATGTTCAGGAAGCTAATCTTGAAAAAGTCATAAAGGTACTCCCCTCACTTCACAATCCTACCATATCTCATCTGTATGATAAGGGATGGTATGCGGTAGAGACTATACTTCCCTTTCAGGACACAAAGCATATCATACCTCATCTGAAACGGGCTGGGGCTTCGGGGATTGTGGAATATCCTGTAAGCAAAGTAATACCATAGCGTTCATCAGTGGTGCAGTACTCGTAATCGTAATCGATTCTTAAAATGAGAGGAAATCGTTTACGATTCGAGTACGTTTTATTCTTTCCTGTTCGAACTCATACCATTGTTTGTCATTTCTACGGGCCTTCGAAATGAAATCCTGTATTATTCTTTGCCTTAACCGAGTGTTTCTGCTTTTTCACATCTGTTCGAAATAGCAGAAAACATTAAACCGTACTCGCAATGTGTTCACCAACATTGAATGGACCACAGGGCAGATCCAACATGTCTTATAAAGGTGTTTAATTATGTATAACAGCTCAAGCACACACAAGAGATCAGCCGATACTATTTTTCTAACCCGGATTGGTTTAAAAAGCGTTTTATCTGTGTAATTATCCTATTGAAGGTGTCCGATTCATCAGGATTACTTTACATTTCTTGGATGGTGCGGAATGTACGCACCAGTAAATCTGGGTGGAAGAAGCTTTTTCGATACCGATTCCGATACCGACCCCGATGACCGGGAAAACAAACAGTTGAATTTGAAATAAAATGTCAATGAAGATTCGCCTGAATAAACAAATCATATCCATAGCTCTACCGGTGATGGTGCAGAACCTGGCTTTCTATGCCATGCAGTTCACCAATACCGCATTTATTGGACATTACAAAATTGAGGGTTTATCTGCAATAAACAATGCGATGATCCCTTTCCACATGTTTTTTTCATTTTTCATTGCTCTTTCGCAAGGTACTACTATCATGATTGCTCAGGCAATCGGAGCGAAAGATTATAAGAGAGCCAGTCATGTAGCCGAAACCTCACTGTATTACAATCAGATAATCTCTTTCGGTTACTTTCTTTTCTGGTTACTGGGTGGAAAATATGTGCTTATCCTGATGGGTGTTGAAGGTGAAATACTGAAGATGGGTACGATTTATGTACAAGTACTCTCAGGTGTTTTCCTTACCACTGGAATGAACCTCACTGCATCGGCAATTTATCAGGGGATTGGAAGAACCACTCCGATAATGGTAAATAACATCATTCGATCTCTTGTAAACATTGTTCTTGATTATCTTCTGATTTTCGGTAAATTTGGTTTTCCGGAGCTTGGGATTACAGGTGCTGCACTGGCTACGCTTATCAGTTCCACAATAAATAATGTTTCTCTTGCTGAGCGATCACTTAAAAATGGTGTTATCGAAGTGACCTTGAGAGGAGCACTGCGTCCTGTCAAAGGGGTTTACAGGAAGGTTTTCATGTTCGGTTCTCAGGCTGGAATGGAGTTCATGCTTTTTATGGGTGCCCAGGTTGTGCTCATTCGGATGCTCAACACCACCGATCCATTAAGCGCAGGTCTTTATGGTATCATAAATACCCTTCTGAATTTATCGGTAAATATTTACCTTGGGGTCGGAGTCGCTGCTACAACCCTTGTTGGGAGAGCAACAGGGGCCAGAGAGCATCGCCAGGCGCTAAGTATAGGCAACAGGTGCGTACTTTATGCTCTCGTTGTGTGTACTGCCATAGGGCTGCTCTTTGTAACTGCTCCATCAGGCATTCTGCATCTTTTCAGTTCTGATGAAAAGATACTGGCACAGCTTAGTCCTTTATTAATGATAATGGTCCTTATCTCTTTTCCCAAATCGGTCAATATTGTGGCCGGTAACTCCATAAGAGGGACTGGAGATGCACGCTGGATGCTCATAACACAATTTATAGGTACAATAATGATCATTGCCGTTTCAGCACACATGATTTTTGTAGTCAAGATGGGACTTGCCGGGCTTCTTTTGGCCAATTTCGCTGATGAGTTCTGGAGATCAATTGTAAATTACGGCAGATTTATCATCGGCGGGAAAAGGCTGGCATCGAGGGATCCCCTACCCTGCTCTGCCACTATCACAGACAATGTGAGAGTTTGAGTTCTCCAATAGGACACTAAATTGGTTGTTAAGTCACGGAATCTCTATGGATAAAAAAAATAGTGAACTGCTGTTGATTCAGAAAGAAAAAGCCCCAAAGGGGCTTTTCTTTAAAACAAGGGGAAATACTCCTCCTCAAAGCAAAAGAATTACCAGCACTTCTGTGTTTCTTTATATCTATTATCGAGTTTTATCATCCATGCTTCAATTTTTGGATCCAGTTTGCAGAGCTTGTTACCGATCAGATCAATATAGCCTAATTTCATATTCGTAATTCCGACGGGCAGGGTTGAAAGGCGATTGTCTTTGAGGTAAAGCTCCTTCAGAGATGTAAGTTCAGTGATGGCGCTGGTAAGAGATGTCAGTTTATTTCCCCACAGCCTGAGAATTTCCAGCTTCTTCAATCCCCTGATCTCATCAGGAAGTGTTTCCAGATCATTATGGCGCAGATCAAGATCCTTAAGATTTTCCAGCTTGCCTATCTCAATAGGTAAGGCACTGATTTTATTACTGTTTACATCAAGTTTCTCAAGAAGTGTAAGATTCCCGATTTCCGGCGGAAGGCTTGTAATTGTGTTGTCTTTACATGAAAGTAAGCGCAGAGCTGTTAGTTGACCGATTTCAGGCGGCAGAGTACTGAAACCGTCTTTACTGACATCTTTGTTGTTCAAATTAAGACTGACAACCCTACCCTCTTCTATTTTGGCAACATCAGTAACGGATACATCTTTGAGGCCGCACTTATCAAGTATAGTCCTGACCACTTTGATATCATCACCATACTCACTGCTGCCACCCGGAGCAGAAGTTTGTTCCTGCGCCGCCAACATTGCAAATAGCGTCGAAAGAATCAATGCAATTCTGAACATGGTTCCCCCCCATTCTGATTCTTTTTTTGTGTGAGATTGAATAACATTCTAACCACTCTGATAATTTAGAACCTTATATATAATATAAAGTCTTATACACTTATTATCCAATCAATGTGTCAGGTTCTTAACAAAGGGATATAATATATCTCAAAGATGATTTTAGGATTTAACGGTTTAAGGTCAGGGGAACGGACTATCTTTTTACTTTTTTCTGCTGCTAAATCTGTGATGTTATCCACGGATTTCTTCGTCAGCTATTTTCTAAAGTCGAGTGTTCCCGGGCAGTAAAAATTTACATGGTGCAATGAATTGCCGATGCTATCATTACCACTGTTTTTCATTCATTATTTGTTTCTGAAGAAAAGCGATCCTTTCTATGGACAGGCCAGTATAGAAAGCAACTTTTTCGGCAGGTTCACCATTTTTAAGCATATTGAGAGCAACCTGCTCGACTCCCTTTTCTGTACCTTGTTTAATCCCCCTCTCAGTTCCTTGCTTAAACCCTTGTTCAACACCTCGCTTATATCCTTGTTCAACTCCTTGTTCTATTCCTTGCTCTCTCCCTTGTTCTATTCCCTTTTTAATGCCTATTTCAATTCCTTCTTTCAGACCTTCCTGTTTAAAATATTCCTTAATTGAAGACATTTTATACTCTCCGGTAATTATTGCTGTTTTTATCCTCTCAAGAACTCTTTCTCTTAAATCTAACGGGGCTGCAGAATCGATATAAAGTGATAACTCGTCAACATATTCCCCTGTATCTGCCTCATTTATCATCTCTTTTAAGATTACGAGAAAAAGGTCAACCTTCTTTATTATTGACCTGGTTCTGACATATTTAAGCCCCATTAGTGCCAGACGAAGCTGAGGTGAACCAACAATCTTCTCATCGGGAGTGTGGGAGATGTCGAAGAGCAGATATTGAAGCCTTGAGAAATTCTTTTTCAAAATGGACTGGTCCAGATCAAACGATAAAGGAATATCCCATTTTCTTCTGCCATGATATATTACCACGAGTATGGGGCCCTCATGCTTTTCCGATTCAGGGATATCATTTTCAACAGAGTTTAAGTAGTGTTTTAATTGAATTAAGGTTCTTTTATCCGGGGTACTCTTATGCTCAAAAAGAAGATAGATGTAAAGTGACCTGGTTTTATCAAAGAGTCGATAGACTATATCAGACCGAAATTCATTGAGGAGCCCATCAACTGTGTCGTTTTTTATCGCGCTGGAAAGGCTAAAATCGATCTCGACCTTTGTGTCTGGAAATAAGTACGAGCAAACGAAACTGGAGACTACCGCGGTTTTGCCGAACATTGCCTTGAAGAAACGGTCATGAGGAGTTTGCAGCCGTTTTCTTTTCATGAAAGGCAATATACATAAGGGAGAATAAGATATTTCCTCCTTATAGAAGCTTCTTTCAACTAAAAAGCAGTCTCATAAAAGTAAAAAAGTAGTCTGTCCCCTGCTGAAAAAATTCCCCCTCGAAGCCCAGTTGATATACCAAAGATGACATTCGATACCGATACAGATTCCGACCCCGATATAGATGCCTCAGGAGGGCTTTTGAAGTCCGCAGACCTCAAGAATCGCCACTCCAAACTCCTCTGTGACACGGCCTGAGACCAGAAATGCGCTGTGATGTTCGAGGATCGATGCTGACTTTCTGTAGATATCCGGGAAAAAGACGGTCTCAATAAGGCCGGTTTCATCCTCGAATGTCACAAATTCCATAGCTTCGCCCATTTTTGTGGAAACTGTTTTTGATGTAATACACCATCCAAGAATCGTTACCCTGCGGCCAATGAATTTTTCGATATCAGCCGCCTTGATCAGCCCTTTGGCTTTACATCGGATAAGGGTCACAGGATGACAGCAGGAGAGAAAACCAAGCATACGGTACTGACTGATCAGGTACTGATGAACCGAGAGTGTTTTGAGTCCAGGTGTTATCTCATCTTTACCGCTCCGGAAAAACCGCCTCATCTGCCAGAACTGCTGTGACCGGTTTACACCCCTGCACATATTATCACACGCACCGGCCAGTATGAGTTTTTCCGCATCAGACTCCCCAATCCCGGTTCTGGAAAGCAGATCTTCAATCCCGGTATAGATCCCCTGTTTTCTGCGATTTTCTATAATCCTCTCCTGCGCGTCTATTCCAAGTCCCTTTATCTGACAGAAACCCACTATTATTGAATCCCCTCTGGAGTAATAACGGTATTCACTCTGGTTTACATCCGGAGAAATTACCTTAAGCCCCATCCTCTGTGACTCGCTTATATAAGCCTGTGTGGAATAGTATCCGCCGTAATTGGACAGAACTGCAGCCATGAAAGCAGCCGGAAAATGTGCCTTCAGATACGCCGACTGAAAGGAAACCTGGACATAACTCGCGGAGTGTGGTTTACAAAACGAATACCCGCAGAAAGAAAGCATCATTTTCCATATCTCCTCTGTTGCATCCCTGCTGACCCCGTTTTTCCGTGCACCCTGGAAAAACTTGATACGGAAATCCTCGAATCTCTTCCCTTTCGCTTTTTTAGACATAATCTTTCGCAAAGCATCGGCATCTTCCGCTGAGAATCCGGCAAGAGACATCGCAACCCGTGATACGTCTTCCTGGTAAACCATTATCCCGAAGGTTTCAGAGAGCGTTTCCTGAAGTACCGGATGAGGTACTTTATATTGTGCACCGTGGAGCCTCTTAATGTACTCCCGGATATATTTATTCGCAGCAGGACGGATAATCGAGGAGTGAATCACAAGATGATCGAAATCACCGGCTCTGGTTTTACGCTGGAGAAGCCGCATGGCAGGCGATTCAGTATAAAACACACCCATCGTGTCTCCGCTGGCAAAAAGATCAATAGTTATCTTATCAGACTGCGGATCCCATCTGTTCTGGTCAAAGTCAATCCCCTCTCTCTTGATATTCTCAAGCGCATCGCGGATTACCGCAAGTGAGCGGTTTCCAAGAAGATCTATTTTTACAAGCCCCATTTCTTCGGCACCATCCTTTTCCCATTGTACAATGGGATACCCTTTCGCTGATATCTGTACAGGTGCGACAGTATTAATCGGCTGAGGCGTAATAACCACCCCTCCGCAGTGTGTCCCGATTCCCCGGGGCATCCCTATAATCCGTCCTGCATCATTAAAAATAGCGGGCCAGGGATGATCGAAAACCATGTTATGCATGGAGGGCCACTGTTTGAGCATATCCTGAAGACTTGCGGCGTATTCGGGAAGATCGACAAAATACGGGATTCTGGACGTAACCCTGCTTATCTCATCTTCGGTCAAACCGTAGACACGCGCAACTTCTCTTATCGCCATTCTCGCACCGCAGGTTTGATGAGTAGCGATCATGGCCACATGTGCTTTGCCGTATTTGTCAAATACATAATCCAGAACAGAATCTCTCTCATCCCAGGCAAAGTCCACATCTATATCCGGCGGATCGATACGGCCCGGATTGAGAAACCGCTCGAACATCAGGTTGTAACGTATCGGATCTACATTCGTAATCCCCAGTGAATATGCCACTATACTTGCAGCTCCTGATCCACGTCCGCAGGTCCTCGGTGACTGCTTTACGATATCATCTACAACCAGGAAATAATCTGAGAAGCCTTTTTTGCAGATCAGTTCCAGTTCATACTCTATCCGCTTTACAATAACATCATTCAGTTCACCATATCTGGTTTTTGCGCCCTCGAATGTTCTTCGGCGAAGAGTATCCACCGATGATTTCTCAGAAGGAAATGCAGGCATTACAGGCGACAGGAGTTTTGTGCGTGATCTGATCTTTGCCGCAAAAGAGATTGTCGCCTCGATCGCATAATCGAATACTTCAAATATTTCCTCTAACTGCTTCCACGACAAGAAATTAGCTGCAGAATCAAAGAGTTCCGAGCGCGGGAGTCCGGAAAGAGTACCATTGATGTCTATTGCCCTTAACATGCGATGAGTCTGGCGATCCTGATCACACGTAAAGGCCATCATTGGCGCGATCAGACATGGAATCCCCTCTTTGCGAACCTGCTGCGGAGGAACCCTTGGCCGCTGCATCATGAAATAAACCTCACAAAAATCCCTGAGTTTCCAAATCAGTCCTGTGTCCGCAGTGACAGCATGAATTCCCCTGCTGTCACTGCGGATCGCGGCAACAAGGTTGAAAGAATCATCACAATGACTTTGACTTATAATACGGCATAGATTCGAAAACCCGGCATCCCCATCAGCATAAAGCACTGCAGTTCCGTCAGGGCCACTCATTTCTGCGGCGACTATCGGGGTGAGACCGTGTTCCTCACAGCATCGGAGAAACTCAGGAAGTCCGTAGAGATTGTTACGGTCCGCAATGGCAACAGATGAATACCCCAATTCCAGGGCAGTCCTGCATATCATGTCGGGTGAGAGAACTCCCCGGAGCAGGGAGAAGTGGCTGACAGCGTAAAGCAGGGGCTTCATAAAGGCGGTTTGTTTCCTATATCAAGTTCCGCTGTCCAGGAGAGCTTTTCCTGTCTCCTGCGCTTCTCACTCCAGCAACAGCAGTATCTTTCATGCTACCTGCCGTCCCCAGAATCTGATCGCGTTGTTGCCGTAATTATTCCGTATCGAATCGATAGCATCCATGAGGTGTTCCTCTTTCTCATTGTCAGAAAAGAGATCCACCTGACCGTAGGGAAATGTGAGATCATGGAATCCGATGCCTAACTCCGCGATACGCACTCGCCGGACCCGGATTTTCTGCAGTAGAGAAGCACAGTGTTCGTAGAGGCTCAGATCTCCTCTGATCGGCACCGGCAGGGTTATTCTTTTTGAAGCCTCTCCCCCGTCACTGTAGGTCAAATGGAGACGGATAGATTGTACTGCCAGGCCCATTTTTCGGACTTGTGCACCGGCTCTGGAGACAAGACCAAAAAGCGCGCAGGCAATCTCGTATTCATCATTGGTTTGCTCACCAAAAGTCAGTGTCTCACATACAGAAGGCGCAGGTTTCTCAATCTCCCGCACTGGAGTATCATCGATACCCCGGGCCTGGCGATAGATTTCATGTGCTGATGGCCCAAGAACAGATAGAAGTGAGTCCAGAGGAATATGGCTGAGATCCTTTATCAAACGGAGATTAAACTGGAGAATCTGTTCAAGAAGCCGCTTTTCGAGTCCAGGGAGAAAACTCACTGGAAGAGGAGCCATGAAATCCTCCTCACAGCCATTTAAGACCGTACACAAACCCGCAGGTTTTATGACACGGGTGGCAATTTTACTTACAAGACGGTTTTCAGCCAGGCCGACTGCACAATCGATACTGCATT
>JAAYIG010000052.1 GCA_012523595.1 Fibrobacter sp. | reverse complement strand
CTCCCACCTGATCCCCTTCTCCTTCCATTCCCCCACTGAAAGGGAGACACTGCCTGATGTCCGGGGAGTAAGTCCCAGAATCGCCTGGGCAGTAGTTGTTTTACCGCATCCGGACTCCCCCACCAGGGCAAAAATTTCACCTCTGCGGATCTGAAATGTCACTCCGTCAACAGCTTTCACAACTCCAGCCACAGTAGCGAACACACCTTTACGGATGGGAAAATGAACCCTGAGATCCTTTACATCGACAGCTACTGCCTGCTCTGAACTGTTATTCATATAAAAAACACCTTACTTTGTGACCAGGACCTGAATCCAGAAGTTCAGGATGCCTCTCGCGGCAGATATCCATTGCCCGTTCACACCTGGGATGAAATGGACAGCCTGAGGGAATGTTGCGCAGAGTCGGCACATCCCCCGGAATAACCTTTAAACGCTCCTTTTTCAGTTCCAGATGAGGAATTGTCTGAAGGAGGTTTACGGTGTAGGGATGCAGCGGAGTGCCAAAGAGATCCTTTACACTTGCGTACTCCATCACCTCCCCTGCATACATCACCATCACATAGTCTGCAATATCTCCCACAATCCCCAGATTATGGGTAATAAGCACCATGCTCATCGATTTGCTTTCCCGGAGCTGATGCAGAAGATCTAAAATTCTGGCCTGCACTGTGACATCCAGGGCTGTTGTGGGTTCATCTGCAATAAGAAGCCTTGGAGAACAGGCAAGCGTCATCGCTATCATTACCCTCTGTCGCATTCCTCCGCTTAACTGATGAGGGAAACTGGACATGGTACGTGATGGATCGGGGATTCCTACTTCGTAAAGTACCTTAGATGCCAGTTCACCAGCCTCTGATGATGGCAAAGAGAGATGCTCACGGATAGCTTCCATGATCTGATAACCGCATGTGTAGACCGGGTTAAGGGATGACATGGGATCCTGGAAGATCATGGAAATCCTGCCGCCCCGGATCTGCCGGATCTCCCTCTCGGGGATCTTCAGAAGGTCTTTGCCCTCAAAAGTTATGCTTCCTTTGGTAATTCTGCCTGGCGGTTCAGGAATAAGACGCATAATAGAGAGAGCAGTCATAGTCTTGCCGCATCCGGACTCCCCCACTATTCCCAGTGTGCTTTTATCCTCTATCTCAAAGCTGACTCCCCGCACAGCCTCTGCGGTGCAGCCCTCCAGCTTAAAGGTTACATGCAGATCGGAACAATTCAAACAGGTAGACAGAGTTTTTCTCCCGGTAAAAAGATATCTTAAGAAACTGTTTTATGGTTTGCTTCAAAACAACTACTAATATAGAAGTACCTTCCACAGGAAGTGATTATTTAACCATGAATTGATTTCATGATTTAACACCTCAAGTCACGATTTTACCCCGGAGATAAACTCAAGATTTAACGTCATAAATCACGATTCCCCAGTAATACAATTATCACAATTGCATCTGTATTTGTTATCACTTTTTCCTTATAATTCATGATGTTATGCTTTTTTCAATTTTTTAACTGTATTCTTCAGAATACGTTTAATTCTGCATCTGATTGACACTTCTTCAAATTTATGGCTATATTCTTCATTGAGGGCACAAATTTTCCGCTCTCTTAAAATAATGAGGGAGAGTTATTATGAAGTTCAAAATGCACTCAGAAATAGCGATCCTTTTTCTTACCGGGCTATGTTTCGGGCAGATTAATTTAGCCAACTTTAATTCCAGTGATGTTCGCAGGGGATGTTCTGTCTCTACCAACGTTGACAGCCTGCTGCTTGAAACCAGAGTTAATTCCGGAACCGCAGTTACTCTGATCACTTTTGTGCAGCGACCGGATCAGTATTTTGCCAACCAGGATGGTATCAATGGTCAAAACCTTGACAGCATAGAGACCACACTGAGTTTCCGTCTACCCGAGGATTTCGTTGCAGACAGCATGTGGCTCTGGATCGATGGGGAACCGGTCGAGGCCTTTATCCAGGGCAATTTTGCAGCATCAGCACAATACAATAACATTGTAGGCAGACGCTTTGATCCCGCACTTCTTCAGTACAGCGGAAATGGTAATTACAGCCTTCGCCTCTTTCCGGCGAAATCTCTTGAGAGCCGAAAAGTCGCTATACAGTTCAACCATACCTTCGATGATGACTCAAGAGGTATGATAGCTGCCAATATTTTCATGGAATCTGGACAAAGGCAGCAGGAGGATACGAAGCGGGTTCTACATGCTGCATGTGTCCATAAATGGACAGAAGAGAGCCTTCAGTATACCGCTTCAAGGCAGGTAGCATTCAGTTGCTGGAACTGATGCTTCAGGAGGATTCCGCCATCTATAAGGCGGAATCCTCGGTTTAAAACAGGCATATCAGGGGGAGAATGAAGCCGATTTACGAATACATGGATTACAGGGAATACCTGCGCCTTCTGTTTGAGAAAAAAAAGCTCGAACATCCATTCTATTCGTATCGGCTTTTTTCTCAAAAAGCAGGGTTTAAATCTCCCAATTTCCTCAAGCTTGTTATCGATGGAAACAGAAATCTGACAAAGGAGAGTGTTTTCAAGGTAATCAAGGCATTCAACCTGAACAAAAGTGAAGCCGATTACTTTGAGAACCTTGTTTTTCTCAATCAAAGCAAGACCCTGGAGGAGAAGAATCTTTACCTCACCCGTCTTCTAAGGCACCGGGTAAAAACCGATGCACGCAAACTGGAAGAATCAGAGTACGAGTACTACACATCATGGTACAACCCGGTTATCAGAGAACTGGCAACCGCAGTCGACTTCCGGGGTGATTTCAGGAAACTGGGTTCGATGGTCTCTCCACCAATCACCGCCAGGGAGGCACAGAAGTCGGTAGAGCTTCTTCTGAAGCTTGATTTTCTGCGGCAGAAAAAAGACGGTTCCTACGAAAAGACCTCATCATCCCTGACAACAGGTCCACAGGTAAGATCAGTAGCAGTAGCGAATTATCATAAAGCAATGATGCGTCTCGCATCAGAATCAATAGAGAGGTTCCCGGCAGAAAAAAGAGATATTACAAGCGTTACAATAAGTGTTTCGGAAGAAAGTTACGCCGCAATAATAGAAAAACTCCGGGCACTTAGAAAAGAACTGCTTGAACTTGCAGAATCCGATACAAATCCGGAAAAAGTCGCTCAGTTAAACCTTCAGCTCTTCCCTGTTTCAACATACTTTAAAAGCAGGAGGAATGCCTGATGCTTAAAGCTGCTGTCAAGCTTCTGCCGGTATTGTCTGCAGCTTATCTGCTTTTTCTGAACTGTTCCTTAGGTACAGAAACCGGCAATCCCGGAATGACAACCTGTGCCAGGTCAGCATTTGAGCCGCTTCTTACTGTTGATCAATGGCTGCCCTCATCTTACCTGGTTAACGGCATCTCTCAGCTTGATCCCGGATTTATACACACAGATCTGACCGAAACACCATCACTGGCAAAAAAAACCATATCAGCAGAGGACCAGGATTCCTTTACTATAGTGTACAGAACAGACACCGTGATCACTATAGATACTGTTTACATCGTAGATACAATCGTAGAGACATCTATCAAATCAGATACCGTTGTTAAGCATCAGGAGAACTCACCTGACAGTTCTCTTGTTTTTTCAGAGCGACTGCATAACGACTCTATTTTCCTTGTGGATACAGTTATTATTCTTGACACAGTTCTTGTGACCAGGATCGATACGATCGGTATTGATAAAGGCCCATTTGACCCTATAATTGTCGAAGTTTCCCCTGTAACGGTTACATTGAGCGAGTACACTCCCGACTCAGTTATCTACCTTATAACACGACGGACTTCACAACCTGCTATAAGACTTGTGCTGAGGAGCCCGCCAATCACATACAGATTCGACAGTTCACTTATCAGTCTGAGCCGGAAATCAACCCTTTCCGGAATGGACATCTATGAAGAATACCGGGACAGTGATGGAGACGGGATGCTTTATCTCAGTAAAACCACGGCTTCTCCCCGGTCAACGCTCTTTGCGTCCTATTCCAGAGACAATTCAGGTACTGAACTTTACGTGCGATTTGATGCCGGACAGGACAATACCTTCTCAAGCACTTCCGACAACCGGATACTCTCCCTGAAGCGGATTTCAATGGTTGACCAGATGAAAATACAGGAAGTACTGTACGGGAATGAATATGTAAACCCTCAGAAAGACACAGTTACCCTTTCGGTTGAAAAACGGGATAACACAAAGTCCGAACTCATCAGATACACCTGCATCCGGGGAGATGATCCTGACACCCACACAGAAAACAGGCTTGTCAAAATCAATTATGAACTTTCTTTTACATCAGGACCTCTGCGGGAAATAAAAATCAGAATAATCCCTGAAGTGCCACTGGAAGCAGGCCAGGATCCCTCACGGGCATCTATGGAGGCATTCATTAATTATGGAAAAGGTGTGGCCGGAGATTTTCAGGGAATTATCGATTATTCAACTGGCCTTGTCAGCGGGATCTATGCGGAAGGTGGTATAGAATACGAAGTCGAATATCGCACAGATACAGACAGGCTTGAACAATTTCCGTTAAAATAATACAACAATTATTCAAAACATCAGAACCGGATTCCAGCATTAAAAAATGGAGAGGAGATTCCAGCGAATCAGGCTTTTTCGCGATCGGATTCCTCTCCTTTATTATAATGGGGATACCTCTAAATTCCTTCCAGTTTTTTCATCGCTTCTGAGACTTCGGGGCTTTCTCCACCGGCCTTGACATATCTTTTGAAGAACTCTCTGGCTTTTTTGCTGTTGACAATTTTTACATAGTAGATGTTACCGATATGGCGAAGTGCCTCAACTGGTGCTCCTTTTCCTTTTTTCAGCGCATTCTGGAAAGCTTTTACAGCAGATTCATACTCCCCGGCCAGTTCAAGTTCCAGCCCCAGTTTGTAAAGCAAATCGGGATCATCGGGATGGTACTTCAGCCCGCGTTCACAGATCTTTGCGGCATCACGATGCATTTTCTGTTCTGATTTGACGTCCGCCATCAATTTGTAAACATCCGGATGCTCAGGGCATCTCTTTTCTACTTCCTGATAATACAGGAAAGCCGATTCCGAATCACCGCTCCCCTGAAAAGCCCTGCCCAGATCAATCAAAAGCTGCATATTGAGCTGGTCTGAAGCAGATGCCATGGAAAGCGCCTCGATTGCCTCCTGAGTCTTCTTCTGCTTCAGGTAAGTATGTCCCAACCCGGCCAGGTAATGCGGATTTTCAGGATCAATACGCCCTGCAATGGTATAAGCCACCATCGCCGCTTCTGTGTTGTTTTCCGTCTCGTAAATTTTTCCCTGTGCCAGTTGCATCCATGGCGATCCATCCTTTTTGAAATTCTTGAGAAGTGCTCTGGCCTTTTCAAGTTCTTTGAGTTCACAGTGCACCTCAACCAGGCGGTAAACAGCTTCACTGAACCCGGGATTTCTCTTTACAACAGCTTCATAAAAATCTCTGGCTTCCACAAACTTTCTATCATAGGTGAGCGCACTTCCAAGCTTGAAAGCACGCCTTTCATTGTACCCGCCTTTTTCCCAGGAACGGAAATAGTTCCTGGCTGCATCTTTAAACTTCAGTTCTTCCATGCTTATATCCCCAAGCGCCTCAAAACAGGGAGCGAATGAGGGATCAATGGAGAGGGCATCGTCAAAACCCTGACGAGCCTGTTCTTTTTTCCCAACCTGATAATAAACCCGTCCTGCCCAGTAAAGTACCTGCGCATCAGAGGTGCTCTTCCCCAGAGCAACAGAGATGTTCTGAAGCCCCCGTTTCTGATTACCTGTCAGACAGAGTGCATAAGCGGCAGTTGCAAGATATCTGGCATTATTCGGTTCTTTTTCCAGTGCGGAATTGAGCTGCGCAAGTGAAGCAGCTGGTTTTCCGAGTTCAAGAAGAAGGCTGCCATAATCAAATCTTGCACCTGCATGTCCCTGATGCAGATCCACCGCTCTTGCCAAATGCTGTTCCGCTTCTCTATGTGCTCCTTTTGACATATAATATCGACCGGTCTGGTAATGCGCTTCCCATTCCTGAGGAGCAAATTTCAGGGCGTTTTTAAGTTCAAAGAGCCTCAGACTGTCATTTCCTGATACCTCATAAGCCTCTGCCAGCAGAAGACGTGGCCGTACATCTGACGGTACAAATTTTGCAGCCTCTTTAAGCATCTTTATGGCATCACTGACTTTCTTCTCCTGCAGCATGAGAGAGCCAAGTTCGATTTTGATGTCATACCGTTTGGGATCGATCTTGATCCATTCTCTCAGAAAATCCATCAAAGAGGAATTCTGATTGAGTTTTCTATAGCACAGTGCAGTGAGTTCAAGAATTCCGGTATCGGTTTTTTTGATGGCTCTTGCACGGCCCAGAGGTGAAATTGCTTTGCTGTATTCCTCGGATTCCACAAGCGAGATTCCCAGCATGTAAAGACTTTCGAAGTCATCGGGCAGAAGCTCTACAGCCCTGTCCAGTGGTTTGATAGCCTGAGAATACATTTTACGGGAATAGTATATCGTACCCAGTTCTTTCCAGGCGATAGCATCGGATCCAGAGCTTTTAAGGTATTTGTGATAAAAGTCAGCCGCACGTTCCGGTTCATTGAGAGCCGTATAGGTACGGGCCAGCAGCTTTTTAAACTCGATTTTAGCATGGGGAAACTCAACGGCTTTTTCGAGAATTATCCTTGCTTTTTCCCATTGCTTTGAGCTGATGTAAAGATTTCCCAACTGCCAGTGGTTCCTCAGATCATCAGGAATTTCCTTTATATTCGCCTCATACCTGGCGATAGCCTTTGAGTCCATCTTTTTACTTTCATAAAGTTCTCCGAGATGGTAAAGAATACCGGCATCCTTGTCCTGTAAGGGAAATCTGAGGAATCTCTCATAAAAAGAGATCGCACTCAGAGTATCGCCTGTTTTCTCGTATGCAACTGCAGACAATTCCATTACCTCCCTGCTTTCCTGGCCTGAAGCCAGAAGTTTTGACAGGAGAGGAATCGCGTCTTCGTACCGCCCCTCTTTACAATAGGAATCAGCAAGTATCATCAGCACATTCCCGTTCTGAAGCATGCTGATACCTGCCATCTTAAGCAGTGAAATGACTTTTTTGTAGTCCTTGCTTTCGTACATGATCATGGCATAATTGGAATTCACATTGAAATCCTTGAATCCCCTGCTGAGGAAAAGCGAGTACGCATCCGCAGCCTTTTTATCCATCTTTATTTTCCTGAACAGATGGCCAGCCTGGGCAAGATATCCTGAATGCTTTGTGTTGTCAACATTGAAAAGACGGATACAGCTCTCTGCCGCCATGCTGTCATTGTCCTCTTTTTCGTATACACTTGTCAGCTTTAAAAGGATCTCCACATTTTTACCATTAAAAGAAAGCGCCTTCTCGAATGATTCCACAGCTTTATTGCCTACTCCCATTTTCAGATAAGCATCACCGATTTGCTCATAAATAGCAGCATCACCCGGCCCCAGTGCAGCCGCTTTTTTCAGAAAATTTTCGGCTGTTGCCCTGTTTTTCTCTCTGAGACTCAGAACAGCCAGGTAGTAATAGGCGGTAGGATGTGAAGGAGAGAGGTTTATAAGCTTTGTAAATTCAGTCTTTGCAGGAAACTGGAAATTCTGCTTGAAATAGAGTTGAGCGATTTTCTCCTGAACAACAACACTGTTTCCATGCAGTGAACGCTCTTTTTCCAGATGAGAGAGAGCAGACTTCAGTTCTCCCTGATGGGTCAGCACCTCCCCCATCATCAGATGAGCGCCCTTTCCCGGTTTTTCCGCCAGAATTTCATTCAGCATTTTCCGGGCAGCAGAGTAATTTTTCTGCTGGATATAAATTTCTGCAATCGGCATCCTGCAGACATTTTTCTCTTTCAGTAAAGGCATGGCCATTTTGTAGGCATCAACAGCCCTGGAAAAATCCGATTTCAGAGAGTAGATATTTCCCAGAGTCCTGAACACCTCCCCGTCATTGGGATAAGCCTTCACATATTTCTCCAGATTTACAATCGCATCATTGAGGTTTCCAGTCTTGAACTGCAGAAGACCGGTAGCCTTGTAAAGCATCGCATTGCCGCTGAATTTAACTGATATACCCGTAAGCAGATTCAGCGCTTCAGTAACATTTTTATTACTCTCCAGTGCAGTAGCCGTTTTCAGGTAAAGCTCAAGATCATTCTGATTTGTCCTGAGCGCATTCCGAAAATGGGTAACCGCTTCTTTGTAAAGCTGCTTTTTAAGGTAAAGATCTGCAAGAAGCTCCTGAACAGAAGCATCATCCGGAAGCATTTTGGCAGCTTTTTCCAGATCAGCAAGCGCCTTCTGCTCCTGCTTTCCTCCGAGAAAACTCTTGCCCCGTTCAAAATACCCATACCCGTTTCCAGGATCAGAAACCACCATCTTATTTGCATATTCGAATGCTTCCTTGAAACGGGATGCCTTGTTTTTCTGTCTGGCCATGAAATGGAGTGACTGTGACTGCTTTGGATTGAGCGCAAGAACCTGTGTATGAACCTTAAATGCATAACTATCATGCCCTGCTCCTTCATAAGCAAGTGCCCTCTCCACCAGAAACTCCACATCTAATTTCTGATTCCTCTCGTATCCTGCTATCACATTCAATGCGTCTTCATACCGCCCACTGAGCCTGTAACTCTTTGTCAACATCAGAAACAGATCTGAGTGCATCGGGATAAGATCAAGAAGTTCCTTCAGGTATTTTGCCGATTTGTCATACTTTCCAGCCCTGAAAAAAGCCTGACCGCAGGAATAATTCGCCAGAAGCATCAGAGGATCTTTCTGTATTATCTTTTCATATTCTTTACCCAGAACTGCATCTCCAGGACTGGAACCACTCTTCTCCTTTAGAAGCACATCCCCAAGCTGCTTAATGAGTTTAAAATTTTTACCAACAACAGGTATCTGAAAAAACCTGTTGACCTGTTGGGATCTTTCCACCTTCAGATGATTGAGAACAGATACAAGGCTGGAATCAATTCCAGAGTAGATCTTCTCTGCAGGAATCGACCTGTCGGAACTGGCTACAACCTGCCTGTCACTCCTTCTGACCACTTCCACATAGTAAAAAAGAGTCTTTTCTCTCTGGGAGTACTCGAATTTCTGATTCAGGAAATGGGTAGCACGTCCTTTTTCGGCAACGCTTTCATATTGCGCATCACTTACCACACCTTCGATTCTCCCCATAGAGGGGATCCATTTACCCATCTGTTCTTCACTGATAACCTTTATCCCCTTCAGAGGTTCAAGGCGAAAGCGGACAAAGCGGTCGATCAGAGCGACACCCCAGCGGCTCTGGGGATCATCTGCCATTGCAGCATCGACGGGCTTTGTAATAACGATGGAAATCTGAGGTTCAGGAGCATTTTTCGCAACAGCTACCGAAAACACCATTATCATCAGGCAAAACGGTTTTAACCAGCGCATCTTCTTATCTCCTTTTATATATATAGTACCCTGATTTAATGGTATAAACGGTTAAATCAGAAAATCAAGCTTTTTAAGAGAGTTTTTATTTCTTTTTGTGACAGTGCATTAAGGGAGGAAGAGGGGGAAGAAAGAAAATGGAAGGAGATTAAATTAGAGGGGATTTTATAATAAAAATGGATTCATAGAGGAGCACCCCAGACACAACCAATTTCAATCTCTCAAGGAAAATTTCAGATCTTTGGAGAGAAAAAAATCATGCAGCATCCGCTCTCATCCGCATTAGTCCCCTGCTCCTGCCACGAATAAAATTTATGATCCGCCCGATATCATCATCACCAGGAAAAGAGTCTTCCAACCTGGCAGTTGCCTCGGCAAGAGTGAGGTTCTCCCTGAACAGAATTTTATAGGCCCGCTTTATATTCTGCCTGCGCTCCGGAGAAAACCCGTGTCTCTCCAGGCCAACCTTGTTTATTCCCACAACATGAGTCTCACTCTCACCACCTACCATGGCATAAGGAACCACATCCATAAACGGACGAGTGACAGCACCGATAAAAGCGTAATCGCCGATGCGTGTGAACTGATGAACAGGGACTATGCCACCGATTGTGACATGATTGCCAACCTCCACATGCCCGGCCATAGCCAGACCATTGGAAATAGTCACATCATCACCCAGAACACAATCGTGGGCGATGTGACAATATGCCATAATCCAGCAGTTATCTCCGATTCGGGTTTCCCCTCGATGAGATGTCCCCCGATTAACAGTTACAAATTCCCGGAAAAGAGTGTTCCTGCCGATAACGGTATAGGTCTTTTCACCTGCGAATTTTTTATCCTGAGGAATGAGCCCGATACTGGCACCCTTGAAAATACGGCACTCGGGACCGATACGGGTTCCCTCACCGATCAGCACATGAGGACCGATCGAGCACCGGTCACCGATCTCCACATCCCCTTCGATTACTGTGTAGGGCCCAATAGTTACATCAACACCGATCTTTGTGCCAGGTTCAATAATGGCAGTGGGGTGTATATTTACAGACATTCTCGTTCAATTTCCTTTCAGGAGACTTCTAAAGTGCCACAGAGGCACCATGAATCAGCTGGCTCCATACATGGCCATCATCTCAGCTTCACAGACCAGCTTATCATCCACATAACATTTACCTTCAAACTTCCCTATTCCTCTGCGGAACTGGATCATTTTGAGTTCCATGCGTAATGTGTCTCCAGGTCTTACAACCCCTCTGAAACGGGCCTTGTCTATACCCATAAAAAGCACCTTTGGCGGCTGTCCGTCTTCGGACTTTGCTCCGTAAAGCCCCATCACTCCTCCCGCCTGAGCCATCGCCTCGATCATAAGCACACCTGGCATGACCGGGTTTCCGGGAAAATGTCCCTGGAAGAAATTGTCGTTGAAAGAGACATTTTTAGTGGCTACGATTGACTTTCCAGGAACAAGCTCCAGTACCTTGTCAACCAGCAGGAAAGGATACCTGTGGGGAAGGATATTGAGGATGTCCTCATAGCTCACCAGTGTTCCTCCGTCGGCCGCTGTTTTTGCGTTTTTCTGATTGAGGTATTCTCTTATCTTTTTGGCCACTGCGATGTTTGCAGCATGTCCTGTTCTTGCCCCTATAATGTGGGCATGGAGCGGTTTACCCAAAAGATAGAGATCACCGATCAGATCTAAAGCTTTGTGACGGCAGGGTTCGTTATAGAAGCGCAGTTCTGTGTTGTTAAGAAACCCGTTTTCCCCTGGCTCTATGGGACCCTTGTAGGCAAAGAGTTTCCGCATGTAGTTCTTGCGTTCATCCGTCAACTCCACATCCTGCACTACAAGTGCGCTGTCAAGTGAGCCGCCTTTGATAAGCCCCTCTTCACGCAGTTTCTCTATTTCCGAAAGGAAACAGAATGTCCGCGCCGGTGCGAAATCGGAAACATAATCATCGAGTGAAAAGAGTGTGGTATACTGAGCTCCAAGTGCCGGATAATTGTAATCTATCTCAAGGGTGAGCCGGAAATGATCCAGCGGGAAAATCCCAAGAGCGACATCACCCTTTACATACATCACCGGTTCGGAAATATAGAGATACTCACGCTCGGCCTGCTGCTCTACGATTCCGGCTTCCATTACAAGATTTACGTATGGAAGCGCGCTGCCGTCCATAAGAGGGATCTCCTGAGCGTTTACCTCCACCCTGCAGTTATCGATACCCAGCCCGGCAAAACTGGACATGACATGCTCGATCGAATACACCTTTACCCCGTCTTTACCGATAGTAGTGCCGCGGGCAAGGTCAACCACATTGTCTATATCGGCAATTATCTCCGGTTTGTTCTCAAGATCGGCTCTGACAAACCTTATACCGTAATTCTCAGGTGCGGGATGTAAAGTTACTGCGGCAGGAACACCTGTATGAAGGCCAGTACCGGTCAATGAAACGCTTTTTCCAATAGTTTGCTGGAGGGACATGGTGCACGAAATATCCTTTCTTTACATATACTAATGTTTTGATGTCATTTTTCTTCAAGTACCCGGGCAACAGCCCTTTTTTAACTCCTGAATCTCATTTTTCAACTGTTTAATATCTTTGAGCAACTGGGGCAGGGAGACCTGCGCAGCTTCTATCCTGCGCATTCCCATCAGATCACGTGCAGGGTAGCCGGTGATTTTTGAACCCGGTTCTGTACCTTTGGAAACCCCGGCCTTTGCTCCCACAAATGTATCATCACCGATCTCTATATGGCCTACAAAACCGGCCTGTCCCCCGATAATGACCCTTTTTCCGATTACGGTGCTTCCCGATATGCCAACCTGAGCTGCCATGGCGGAATCCTCTCCCACCTGCACATTATGTGCGATATGTACCAGATTGTCAATCTTGACACCGTTTTCTATGATTGTAGCAGCGAAATTTCCCCTGTCGATAGTTGTGTTTGCTCCAATATCCACATCATCGCCAATCACTACATTCCCGAAACAGGGGATTCTCACAAACTTTGTCCCCTCACGCGCATTACCGAAACCATCAGAGCCGATCACAGCCCCTGATTGAATAACCACCCTGTCACCAATGACAGTTCCATAGCGGATAATCACACCGGAGTCGATTCTGCAGCCGCTTCCGATCTTACAGTCTCTTTCTATAACACAATTGGCGGAAATTCTGCAGTCAGGCCCGATTTTAACCGATGCACCGATTATTGAACCAGGGCCGATCGAGGCAGAGGGATCAATTGTAGCAGAGGGATCAACCAGGGCATTTTCGGAAATGCTCTTGCAGAAAAGAGGAGACCTGTCTTCAAAAAGCTGGGCGACTTTAGCATAAGCTACATAGGGATCACCCACCTCCAGACATACTTTGTCAGGTATCACTGTTCCTTTATTGACAATAATGTACCTGGCACGGCATTTTCCCATTTCATCCCTGAATCTGGGATTCGAGAGAAAAACAATATCAGATTCCCGGGCCTGCTCAGGTGATTTCAGAGATGTAATCTCTGCATCAGATTCTCCCTCCGGTAAAACAGCACCAATAACCTGAGCAATTATTGAAAGTTTCACAAAATCACTTTTCCTTACTCAATTGTGCAAGAACTCTCTGACTAAGATCATAGACCGGCTTGGCAAAGACAATCCCGCCAGCTCTGGCATCAAAAATATAATCGTAGTTTTCCTCTTTGGCTATCTTTTCTATGATTTTGTTTATTTTTTCTATGATCGGCTTTGTAAGCTCCTCATTTTTCACCAGAGCTTCACCCTTCTGCCCAAACTTCTCCTGAAGAAAGGTCTGATATGAGATCATCTTCTGATTCAGAGAATCCTCGAGTTCCTTCTTTCTCTCGTTGCTCAGGAGAAGGCTTTGCTTGTCAAGCTGCTCCTTGAGATCCTTAATCTCCTTCTGACGTTTTGAGGCCTCCTGCTCCCATTTGGCCACTTCGTTGTTAAACTTTTTCTGAGCATCCTTGGTGCCCTCATATTCCATGAAAATCAGCTCGGAATTGATATACCCGATCTTAAGCTCCGCCCATGTCGCAGTTGCGGCCATGCAGAGTGCCAGAACACCCGCAGTCATTACTTTACGCATGCAATCCTCCTTTGTTTCAGAACCGATCTTTCTCAAAGAATCAGTTCCTAGAAACCTCTGTTCATAAGAAAATGAAATTTAAATCCACTTGGTTTTTTATCCAATGATGATCCTTTGGGATCATCAAGTCCCCATCCAAAATCAAATCCCATGATACCGAGCATGGGAATATTGATCCTGAGTCCGAAACCTACACCTCTGTAAAGATTCCCCAGATCAATCGCAGAAAGACTGCTCCAGGTGTTACCAACATCGGCAAAAACTCCCAGATACATCTGCTGTTCAAGCAATGGATATCTCAGCTCCAGAGTCGAGGTGAACATTGAGATACCATTTTCCGGGTCATTATTCCATCCTCCAAACTCATAGTCATCGTACCCGCGCAGGTCCCCGTCACCATACACTCCACCAACCCTGAACAGATCATACCTGGAGATCTCAATGTTACCACCCAGACTGGTTATCAGACCGAACTTGGAGCGGGACCCCAGCACAAGCTTCAAGGGAAGAGGAAAATAGTGTTCGTAACCGACGGTTCCCTTGAAATATCTGAAATCACCTCCAAGACCCGCTATCTGAGGAATAATCGTCAGCTTTGAACCGCTTGTGGGAAACAGCGGCATGTCAAGGTCGTATCTCTCGATTTTCACCGATGCCCTGCTCAAAAGGCCCTCTTCAAGAACAAGCAGGTTGGCTTCGTCAACCGTATCAGCATCGGTGTAGGTCTTCTCATAACTTAACTGATAAGACCCATGGATCGTAAAATGGTCATCGGGCCATCTCAGTTTTGAACGCCCGGCACCGATCACAAAACCGGTGCTCTGAGCAGTATCTGTCTCATTGTAGATATTTCTGCTGTAAAAAATTTCTCCGGAGAGAGAAAGCGGTATGTCAAAAGCCCATGGTTCCACAAAACCCAGCCTCATGTCCCTGTGATACTTTCCGTATTCAAGGTTGATCCTTAATTCCTGGCCAGCGCCACGGAAATTGGGAATCGAAGTGGAAAAGGTACCGACAAAGTTGCTTTCTCCACTGTAAGCTGCTCCGACCGATATCTGACCGATATTATCCTTTTCGGTCACCTCGAAAATCAAATCTATGCTGCCGTCGCTGTTAAGCATCATATCCGGCTTTATGTCGCTGAAATAATTGAGGGCAAATATCTTCTGTCTGCTGCGCATCAGGAGTGACTGTTTGTACTTTTTTCCGGGCAGAAGATCGATCTGACGTCTTATCACTTTTTCCATCGTCTTGTTGTTGCCCCTGATTTCTATTTTCCGTACGATGGCCGGTTTTCCCTCGGTTATCTCGAAGACCACATCGATGGTATCACCGCGAAAATTTCGCTTGTCCTCCACATGAACCATCAGGTAGCCTTCCTCCCTGTAGGTGTTCTCCACCATGTACTTTGACATCTCAAAACGGCTCTTTTCAAAAGGCTTGCCTTTTTTCAGGGAGATTTTTGACTCCAGGGAATCTACAGGCAGGACGCGGTTGCCCTTGAAGAAGAAATCTCCGGCATAATACTTTTTACCTTCGTCAATGGTGATTTCGATAAAGATATCTTTTCCGGATTCTGAATACCAGACACTATCCTTTGCTATGGAGGCATCGAGATAGCCCAGGTCGTTATAGAACATTACAAGCGTATCAAGGTGCGTCTTGTACATATCTCTGTTGAATTCCCCCGCCCGCCACCACCTGCTCTCTTTTGTCTTGAACTTTCTCTCCAGACGGGCGGTCTTTACTTCCTTGTTGCCTTTGAAAACAACACTCTTTACCCTTACCTTTACCCCTTCGTCAATGTTAAACTTGATAATGACATTTCCGGGGATCTTTGTTTTTACGATTTCCGGTTCGATCCGGGCCAGGTTATAGCCTTTTTCGGCATAGAGATCAAGGAGCTGTTGTTTGATCCCGTGAAGGAAATCATCTGAAATTATCTGGCCGCGCTTAATGCTGACATTCTCTTCAAAATCCTTGATTTTAAGCTTTTTGTTTCCGCTGTATTCCACGTTTTCACAGATCGGAAACTCCACAAGTTTAAGCCTCAGAGACGCAGAGGAGTCGTTTTCGGATATTATGAAAAAGTCAATGGAACTGAACAGTCCCAGGCTGTAAAGACGCTTTATGGACTCCTGCAGATCCGCTGTACTGAATTCCCTTCCCTCTCTGAGCTGCAGAGAATTTCTCACCATATTCGGGGAATTGATACTCAAGCCCTCTATGACCAGAGAATCCAGTACCTTGGCCTCTGTCAGACCATAAAGTAAAAAACCAGCCAGAAGAAGCGCCTGATACCTGAATTTCATAATGACCTCTGATACTCCACGTTAAAAATTCAAAATTTTTCTCAATCGGGTTATAGGCAGCATTAACTGCATATTAAGCCTTGGATTGTGCTCTATTTGCGTTTCACCCTTGCGGATGCCGTAATTAAAATCCATTGTCAAATAGCGGCCTGGCTGAAATTCCAGCCCGATACTGTACTCAGGTGTCAATACGGTGTCGATCGGAATCAGTTCCCCCCGGGCTTTTAAAAACAGAAAGTCGCGGAAAAAGTAGCGGCCGACAGTAATGCCGACATTTGCAAGGGCAAGATAATCATCCTGGCCCAGAAGGCCGTCAAACTGACGATTATAAAGCTTATTAAAATAATTCGAAGCAATCGATGATTCAATGTTAATTACATCAAGACCAACCGACCTGGCTAACCACCTCTCCCACCTCTGAAGCAGATAGCGATGGAAATATTGCTCCCCGAAACTGGATACCATCCCTCCTGCCTTGCCCAGAGTGGTAAAATTGAGCCCCGCTTCCCGGTAAAAATCACGTTCCGACTCGCCCGGAAGCTCCTCAAAATCGGAGGAAAGATGAAATGAGATATTAAGCTGCTTCCCCTCAATAAGCCTCCCCCGCTCAGAAACGCCATTGGTCAGAGGATCGTGTACAAGACAGGTCAGTTTTATCCTGTCAAAACGGCTGCTGTCACTGAACGCCTCCGCACTCCCCCAGAGAATCGGCATGTTGTCATAACTGCCCCCATCCTTCAGCTTCTGAGGAACAAACTCCACCCCCACATCAAAATTCCTGTCGAAAACTTTCCCGTAATATGCTGAACCCTTGAAAGAACGAATCGTCCCATAAAGCCTGAAAGTCTTATCGAGATCCCTCCCCCTTACCCTTATAACAGAAGATGGATCAAGATATCCTTCCACAAATCTCATTATCCGTCTCTTCTTCCCGGCAAGATCCCAGAAATACATCACCTTGCGGTTTCCGGGGCGCAGATCCATCTCCCAGGTCACATAAGGGAAGGGGTCAAAATCCCAGGGCATCTCGTTTGTGTTAAGAAAAGGGAAGGTAAACTCAAGGTCCCGAAGAATCCATGTGCCGGTGATACGCAGCTTGTCCACCGGACCTGAAAGTGTAAACTTGTTGAACGGCCTCCTGCCCCTGAACTCTATATCCCCGATCTCCCCCAGAGCCATAAAACCCGGCAGATGAATATGGATTCCGTTTTTAGGAGTCTCCACCTGAATAACCCCGAAATCAAGAGGCCCTATCTGGAAAGACTCATACCCCCGGGGAATATCATGGCTGGAAAAAATTCTTACAGGCCTTCGCCTAATATTGCCCTTTATCGATGTATGTACCCTGGAGAAGCTGTCCACTTTCATGCTGAAAGAGAAATCTTTTATGTCATCGGGAACAAAAGGCCTCAGGGTCAGTTTCCCAGCCGGGACAGACACATTACCTGAAGTAAATACCCAGTGGCCTGGAACACCGTAAAATTCAACCTTCGCTTCTCCCCTGCCCTCCCCACCGATGGGAGAATCCACATTCTTCTCTATACATTCCAGAAGGTTTCCTGTAACGTCAACAGAAGCCCTGAGCGTATCTCCATCACTGGTCTCCTCCCCCAGCATCGACCAGGGTACAAACCCGGCCGCCGCAATCGAAATCCGTTTTCCCTCATCAGCCCTGAGCCTCTCAATGTGAAGCCCTGAATGAGTAATGCTGCCTGTAAAGGAAAGGGAGTCAAATTTCCAGTTGTTGATCCGGAGTGACGGGGTGAAGAAATCTAGAATGAAGGGGAAACCTGAAGGGGATGTCCTGATCCGGCCGCTGATCCTCGACTCAAGATCAAGATCCCGGGGCTTGAATGTACCAAGCAATGACTTTACATCGATATCGTCAAATTCACCAGTAAAGGAGATCTTTCCTCCGGAATGACTTATCGTATCAAATGCTGCTATGATCTGTTTGTCTTTGCGGACAACAAAAGGAAGAACTGAAATGTTGCCGTTGGAAAAAGTAAGTATGGCATCACTTTGAAGTCCGGAAAAGGTCCCTGCCTCGAGTTCTCTCACATGAAGCTCAGAGCGTACCACAGGCTTCTGCAGGTTGCCTGAAATTCTGGAAAAGCCACTCAGTCTCCCTTTCTCGATCCGCAATCCCAGTTCAGGGAGCATCGAAAGCAGCCTGCTTATCTGGAAATCGTACCACAGACTGGATTCTATCTGAAACGGATCGGAATTCAGTGACAGCTTTCCATTCCCCCTGACACCACTGAGAGCCGAAAGCGAGTCTATCATTACAGAATCCCCGTATAATCTCCCGCCTATGTAAAGAGGCGCCTTGACATTCTTTAAAGTTAAATTCTTTCCGTACAGACTCCACACAACAGGCGATCCCTCTTCCCTGCTTTTGCCAAGTTTACCTGCGATGGCGCCGCTTAAGACAGAGTCACGGATATCCGCATCGAAATCCACCCTGAATGTGTCAATCCACCCCTCGGCGTTAACAGCGACCCGGACAGAATCCGGTCTGTACATACCAGGTTTTCGCTCGAACAAAGAAAATATTTGATCTTTTCTCAATTCTGCCGAAATAGACGCACTTGGAGACTTCCCGAAGAGATCCCTGATGGATCCGGAAAGATCCATCCCCCGCTCATCTGAATTGAGTGTTGATATGTGTATTAAATCACCTTTACTCTTTACAAGAAGATCAAGATCCCCAAGGGACAGATTGTTGTATTTCACATTCTTTCCGGATACTACAAACTGAACCTTTGTAAGCTTTTCAGCACCCCTAAGCTCCCCTGAAACCCTCAACCTTCCATCCAGACCCGAAAAAGAGGGAACGGAATCGAGAGTGGCCCGTACTCTGGCACTGTACTGAGGAGTTTTACCTCCGGTTTCTACCAATCCATCAGCCAGGACAACAATTCCCGGACTCAGCAAAGCAGCAGAATCAACATCAACTCCGGATGTGTCCACACGCATATAGGCAAGTATACTTACAACCGGAATACCCCAGGCACTTATCCCTCCACCCGAAAAATTCACTCTCAGCCTGTTTTCAGCATCTCCGGATATTATCCCCTCACACCACCCCTCACCGGTCACATTTCCCCTCAGTTCCGGTAAAAGAAAAGAGGAAACAGAATCAGCATTGATTCCCGCACACCTGTACTCAAAATGCGATGATGGGTCGCGGGAGATATCCCAGTGCCCCCTCATTTCCACCCTCATTCCCAGATAGCTGCAACTGAGTGTGTCAACCCTCCACTTCGAACCATCCATTGTCATACGCATCTGAACCGAGTGCAGAAGCTGCTCTTTATCCCCCAGCCTGCATGTACCATCTTCGATCCTGGCCCAACCATCACTTTCAAGAGAAGCCAGAGAGATCTTTTCAGGAAATTCAAATTCCACAGTTCCACTCAGAGCACCGCTGATTATTTTGAGGTTTCCAAAGGAGACAGGCTTTTTAATCCCGGCACCATTGAGCCGCAAAGAAAGACGGTTCTTCTCTCCTGTCCAGGAAATGCTCCCCTGAATGAAAAGGTTATCCTTTACTGAGCCTAGTTTACCGCTTAAATTTACAGACGTTTCATTCCCCAGGTCTGTCAGTTTTCCACGCAACTGCTCACCTATTACCACAGTGTCACCATCATCCTGGCAGAGCCTCAACAATCCCCTTTTCACTATCAGGTTTTTTATCGGAAGCTCATCGGGAACAACAACAGCAGCCTGAGGAGAGTTAAGAGCCGCCGGAAAAACAACCTTCTCCTGCTGCATGGCCTGAGAATCGAGGAAAAAATCGATAGTGGGACTGTTTAAAATGATTTTGTTCATCGAGCGACTGATATCGCCACGGAATTTCAGAAGTCTGGAAAAGGAGAAGCCGACTTTGATATCACGGATTCTGATTGAGACCGACTGCCCCGGTAAAATCAAAATGATGTCTTTAAGGTGAGCGGAAAAAAAACCGAAGCGAACCCGTCTTACATCAAAGGTACCCTTAATATAAGGAGAGATGCCCTGTATCAGAAGATTTTCCAGATTTCTGTTTTTTTCCAGATACTTTGAAATCTGATACAGGGCAGAGAAAAATGCAAGAACACAAAGTCCAAGTACTATTACCCACTTACGGGGCCGCATTCTCTGAATCAACTTTCGAGAAAGCTATGGTTCCGTTCTCCAGGTCCAGACGGATCGAATCACCATCGCGAAACTTGTCATTGAGAAATTCCTCCGCCAGTCTGTCTTCGATCAGCCTCTGAATTGCCCTGCGCAACGGTCTGGCACCCAGAATCGGATCGAAGCCCTGGTCTACTACGTAAGCTTTGACCTCTGGAGAAACAAACAGTTTTATGTTTCTGTCGACAAGCCGGTTTTCAACATCTTTCAGTTGTATTTCAACAATCTGAGAGATCTCTTTTTTGGTAAGCGGATAGAAAACAATCGTTTCATCAACCCTGTTAAGGAATTCCGGATTGAAGATCCTCTTGAGTTCATCCATGACCTTGGTCTTTATGGCATCATAATCTGATTCAACACTGGTTTTCCCGAAACCAACAGTTCCAGTCTTCTTGACATCACGGGTACCAGCATTGGATGTCATGATTATGATTGTATTTCTGAAGTTTACATGCCTGCCGTAAGAATCGGTCAGAATACCATCATCGAGAATCTGGAGAAGAATATTGAACACATCCGGATGAGCCTTTTCGATTTCGTCAAGGAGGATCACGGAGTATGGTTTCTTACGGATCTTCTCGGTAAGCTGTCCGCCCTCTTCATACCCCACGTATCCCGGAGGAGCTCCCACAAGACGGGAAACGGCGAATTTTTCCATATATTCAGACATGTCAATTCTGACCAGGGCATCTTCTGTGTCAAACAGAGACTGGGCAAGAGTCTTGGCCAGTTCGGTCTTCCCCACCCCGGTAGGTCCAAGGAAAATGAAGGATGCGATCGGACGCTTTACATTGTGCAGACCGGCACGTGATCTGCGGATACTGCGGGCGATAGCCTCAAGAGCAGGGTCCTGACCGATAACCCGCTTGCGAAGCTCATCCTCCAGATGAAGTATCTTCTTCGATTCCTCCTCAGCAAGTCTGGAAAGAGGAATTCCGGTCATTGTGGAAACCACCTCAGCAATAGTGGATTCGTCAACCAGAAGCCGCTCCTCGGCTTTGGATTTACGCCACAGTGCTTTCTTTTCCAGAAGAGTTCCCTTGAGCTTTTCCTGTTTGTCACGAAGCTTGGCTGCACGCTCAAACTCCTGCTGCTCCACAGCCCTCTCCTTCTCTTTCACTACATCCCCTATCTCTTTTTCCATATCACGGATTTCACTGGGGATCTCCATGCTGGAGAGCCTTTTACGCGCTCCGGCCTCATCGATAACATCGATAGCCTTGTCCGGAAGGAACCTGTCGGAGATATAGCGCTCGGAAAGCTTTACTGCGGATTCTATGGCTTTTTCGGTATATGTGACCTTGTGATGATCCTCATAGCGGTGACGCAGTCCGGAGAGAATCTGGATTGTTTCAGCAACATTGGGCGGATCGACCATTATAGTCTGGAAACGACGTGCAAGAGCACCGTCTTTCTCTATGTATTTGCGATACTCGTCAAGAGTGGTAGCACCAACGCACTGAATCTCTCCTCTGGAAAGAGCCGGTTTGAAAATATTCGAAGCATCCAGACTTCCCTCTGATCCCCCTGCTCCCACAATCGTATGAAGCTCATCGATAAAAATTATAATGTTTTCGTTTTTCTGGAGTTCAACCATCAGAGCTTTCAGACGTTCCTCAAACTGGCCTCTGTACTTTGTTCCGGCAACCATTGATGCCATATCGAGATTAATCACCCGTTTGTTTTCCAGAACCTGTGGAATGTTCTTCTCCACAATTTTCTGTGCGAGTCCCTCAACTATGGCGGTTTTACCAATACCAGGCTCACCAATCAGCACCGGATTGTTCTTTTTGCGCCGGCTGAGGATCTGAACGACCCTCTCAATCTCCTTTTCCCTTCCGATCACAGGGTCAAGTTTGCCCTCACGGGCAAGAGCTATAAGATCTCTTCCGAAATGGTCAAGGAAAGGAGTCTTGCTTTTCTCCTTTGAGGCCCCGACTGTTTCTCCGCCCCTCAGGACTCTGTTTATCTCCTCTTTGACCCGTTCGTATTCCAGCCCTGATGCAGCAAGGGCATTTGCGGCAGCAGACTCTGTGTCTTTCATCAGCGCAAGCAGCAGATGCTCGGTACCGATATACTTGTGAGACATGGAACGAGCCTCATTGGCTGCAATCTCAAGTACCTTTTTGGCTCTGGGTGTAAAGGGCAGCATCTGCCCGATCGTCATCATTCCTCCAGTGGAGGTGATTGTCTTCTCGATACTTGATGTCAGCTCATCAAGATCCACACCCATGCTGCGCATCACTGCCACAGCTACACCATCACCCTCTTTTACCAGACCCAGAAGAAGGTGCTCGGTTCCAACATAGTCATTTCCAAGCCGCACCGATTCCTCACGGGCAATCTGCATTACTTTTTTGACTCGATCTGTAAACATTCCGTTCATTATCTGTATTCCTTCTATTGTGAATCGAACCGGTTAAGAGCTCGGATTGCTGTCCGGACCAGGAGACTTCCTTTTTCTCCTTCTCTTTGTAAGCAATTCTCTAACCATATCAGCCCTGATTTTTGTCATCTCTCTGTCATCCATAGCCTTGTTGAAAAACATCTGAATATGAGCAGGCATGGACAACATAGTAATACGGTTTAACTCCTCAATTGTTATGTTTTGAAAAATGCCGCAAATCACTCCCAGCCTCAGAGAAGAGGTCAAATTGAGACATTCGGAGAGGGTAAGGGTCCTGGCATGAAGAAGTATTCCGTATGCCCGGTAGACCTTGTCACTCAATTCCAGTTCCGCATCCCTCATTATTCTTTCTCTTGCTGAGCGTTCATGCTTTATGATCTCACAGACTATCTTCTGAGTATTGTTCAGAAAATCATTCTCATGTGCCCCCATCGTGGCCTGATTTGAGAGCTGGAAGAAGTTCCCCACAACTTCGGAGTGCTCCCCGAAAAAACCTCTTGTAGAGATCCCCATCTGACTTGCCCCCTGCAGCACAGCATCGATAGCTTTTGTCAGAACAAGACCGGGAAGATGCATGAGAAAGGAAACCCGCAGGCCTGTTCCTGAATTGGTGGGACAGCATGTAAGGAAACCGCGTCTGCTGTCAAAAGCAAATTCCAGCTTCCTGCCCAGGATATCGTCTATATGACTCACCACACTCCACAGCTCCGTAGGCCTGAATCCGGAATCCAGGCACTGAATCCTCAGATGATCTTCCTCGTTTATCATTATGTTTATTCTGCGTGTGGAATCAAGAGCAACTCCCCGCTCTCCGCTGTCATTGAGCATGTCGGGGCTCACTATACGCTCTTCAACAAGGAATAATTTGCCAAGGTTGTTCATATTTGCGAGATGGCATATATCAAATGACCGAAATCTGGACTCACTGGAGATAACATCGGCAATTTCATTGAAAATTTTTTTCTTCTCGGATTCCGAGGCGCTGCATGGGAATCGATGCCCGGTCAGATTGCGGGCAAGACGGATTCTGGTGGAGGTGATTACATCTTTATCAGGACCGCTGTTATCGAACCAGGCCGGCAGTTTTCCAGGATTTCCCTCAGAGGTAATTACATCAGCTCTCATATCACTCAACCTCTGTCTTCTTGAGATTGTGGATAGCATCCCGAAGAAGAGCAGCCTGCTCGAATTGCTCATTTTTAATTGCTGCGGCAAGCTCATGACGGAGCCGCTTTATATCAGCGGTTGCTTTGACCCTTGTATTTGATTTATGATACTGTTTGCCTTTGTGGATGGCAGAACCGTGAACCTGAATAAGCATCTCATCAATCTCTTTTTCAAAGGCATGGTAACACTCAGCGCACCCCAGCCATCCCTTTGAGCGGAACTCGGAATAATTCATGCCGCATCGGCCGCAACTCTTATCAGATTCAGTTACTTCCTGCCCACTCCCGGATTCCTCGACATTCACAGAGATGTTTATCCCCATTTTCCGGGCACACTCCTGGCAGAGATGATGGATCCGGGTCTGATTCTGCATTATCTGAGTAAGATGAATGTTCGCAGGGTTTATCCCGCATTCATCACACATTTTCATGTTTGTATCCTCTGGCATTTTTTTCTTTCCAAAGACAGCAGCCCTGAGAATGAGTTTTATTAAGGTCCCGTACACACCTTGAGTTTAAACCTGCGATGGAAACTAAAACAGGTGCTTCAACGGGCTTTTCTGCTCCGCCGGAGCATTACCCCTCAGGCCGTTCTCAGGGTAAAAGCCCGCGAGGCGGGGAGGTAAAAGCGTGAAAACCTCAGTAGTACTTTTATAATATAATTTTTTGGAACAGGACTAGGTGCTTTCCTGGTGAGGTGATTTTCACAAACCTGGAATCAGCGTGCTATCGAGGAAATCAGGAATAAAAGAGAGCGAAAAAAAGAGAAAAAAAACAGCCTGAAGAGTCAGCTTAAAATACCAGCAAGAGTTTACCGATTCAAGATCATCCTGTGTTAAAATAAATTAACCGGAAAACTGCAGCCGCATTTGCCAAACAATGCATGCAACCGGTATAAAGCTGTTTGATCCGGCTGAATATCCATGCCTTTTTCTGTTGTCTTATGGAATTTCGAAGACCTATATTAATCAGTTCGCAAATGTGCTATAAATATAAGGCTCTCATCACACTTACATTCTATGTCTCATCGATATTTCGACTTCCTGAATAAAACCATAACAGTTCTTGTGGTCGATGATGAACCATGTCATCTTGATTTCTACGAAGATTTCATCTCCGGCCATCCCATTTACAAAATAATAAAAGCCCCAAATGCACAAACTGCGGAGAATGCGATCCATTCAGGCGTACCCATACATATTTGTATACTCGATTTCGGAATAGATGATATCAACAATGATGAGTGTTACCTTCTGAAGAAATACTCCCGGCAGATACCATTTGTGGTTATCAGCGGATCCGCAGACATAGAACGCGCATTCGAAGCATCCAAACTGGGTGCTGCAGGTTTACTCGCCAAACCGGTCGATGTCACTTCCCCGGTTTTCTGGGATAAACTTTCTGAGATTTTCCTCCAGAAAACTATTCTGCCGGACTTATCTGCTGCAGTAAACCCGATTATTTGTGAATGCTGCAGGGTTCTTGCAGAAGATACCCCGGAGACAGTATCGGAGTGGGCAACAAAAAGCAACATCACGGATGCTTATCTGAGGAGGTTGTGGAGTGAATGCTTTACATTCTCTCCCAAGCATGTACTGTTTCTGTACAAAGCTTACAAAAGCGCCTTTTCCTATCTTAATGCTCAATACTTATCAGAGATTAACAATGTTGCACATGTACAAAAGATAGACACTTCTGCATATCACAGGCTTGAGTCATACTATCTGCAAAACAGGAAAACACTGGAGACAGTAAGGGATAAAAAACAGGACAAACTCCTTACCCGGCAGAATTGATTTACATGTTATTTCTTTTCACTCATGATATCTGCACATGGAAAGTAAAGATAGATCTGGCTTCCCTTGCCAAGTTCACTATGCACATCGATATAACCGTTATGAGCCTTCATGCAATCATAAACGGCTGCGAGCCCCAGCCCTGTTCCCTTGCCTTCCATTTTGGTAGTGAAAAAAGGCTCAAACAGGCGTTCTAATATCTCACGGCTCATTCCAGCCCCGGTATCCTTTATTGCTATTACAGAGTAATGTCCTTCAGGAATTGTAAACCCATGCAAAGTTGAAAATGATTTGTCAATTTTAACCGATTCTGTAGAAATGACAATTGTACCACCATCAGGCATTGAATCAACAGCATTGATTCCCACATTCAGAACAGCACTGTAGAGCATCCCCATATCCGCCAAAACAGTGATTTCCTCATCGGATTTTTCATATTTAACCGATACACCTTTAGGTGCTGAATGCTTCAACAGAGATATTACCTGATCCATTGTCTGGTTGAGATTCAATGGCTTTAAATTCAATGTATTTTTTCGGGAGGCTATCAGCAGCGTCGAAGTGAGATCTTTCAGACGGTCGGTTGCGTCAATCAAATGGCTGATTTTTCTATACGCGCTGGAATCATTCCGAAGATCTTTTTGAATAAGTTGAGCGTATCCAAAGATGGGATTAACCATGTTTTTAATGTCATGAGCTATTCCACTCAGCAATCTTCCTATTGTTTCCATTTTCCTGGAGTGCTCAAGCTCCCGCTCTATTGCAGATTTCTCCTCCTGTAACAGAAGTTTCTCTTCCAGACTTGCAATAGCCTGTTTTTGCGATTGTTCCCTTTCTCTTTTAAGAATCTTGATTTTGTCAGCAAGACCGAGAGAAAAGAGTGTCAATGTTATAACCAGAGATACATTGGGCAAGAAATAGGTCACTTCATTGAATGGGAAAATGCCGGTACTATACATAAGGTTGTAAATAAGAATACCTGCAAAAAAGCTCAATGAGGCCAGAAGATAGTAAATTGCAGGGCTGAACCCTTTCCGAGAGGCCTTTATTGCAGGGTACAGGAGAAAAGGTAACGGAAGAAGATTAAACAGAACCAGGATTCTTTCAGCAGTTCTGAAAGTAATAAAGGGAGAAAGCGGAGCAAGAATGATCAAGATTAAAGAAATAGCTTTTAATACATAATCACATCGCGGGGAGAATGTCCATGAATTCACCATACAACGAGAAACCATTATTGCAGCAAGGGCAGCTATAAAATTGATGACATGCAGGAAAGGCACCCATGATTTGATGTTTATAAATCCCCAGTCGATCATGAACCCGTAAACAGCAGTCATCTGCCCCAGGGCAAAGCACATAATAAAAATTGAAAGCCACAGATAACTTTTATCGGAAGTTGACACAAAGAGATAAAAGTGATAAAAGGCCATTATGATGATAGCGCCGAAATACAGCCCCAGGAAAAACTGGCGGTTACGATCATATTTTAAATACTGGTTTTTTTCACGCAGGAACACAGGCAGTATAACAGGTGTTTCGCTCTGAACTCTCATATAAGCTTTAATCGCTTTACCCGGTTGGCCGCTGAATTCAACAGAGGGGTTACGGTAAGGTGTTGGGCGTGAATTCTTATCAACAATGAATCCTGTCCGGCCGGAGCTTATTACTGTACTGTCAACCATTATATGGTAATCTATCTGATGAAGGCTGGGCATTGCGACATCCAGAACCCATTCCTTTTGATTTGCAGATGAATCCTTCAGTTCAAATTGCAGCCAAAAAGCTGACCTGGAAAAACCAAGGTTGGGGATTTGGCGGGAAGCGGTCTTAGAGAATGCTTTTTCACCCATTTTCAGGACTGAATCCAGTTCCAGGCCGGCAGTTGTATCTTCAAACACCGATACTGACGGGCTGATCTGGTATACCAGAGTTGAATCAATCAATATTATAGAAGCCTTTGCTTCAAATCCCATTACTCCGAACACAGAGACAAAAACAATAAAAAGCTCTGGGATTTTTCGATAATTGAGCATCTTACCTCTAACAGGCACTTTCAGACAGATCTTAAGAATGATTTAATCTTAGAAATTAAACTTTCGAAACAAACAGTTGCGAATTGTTTGTCCATTTCTGTTTATATTTCAGAGGTGCTTGTCTGTCATCCACACACACAATGCCAGAGTATTGATCGCAATTATCAGCTTTTAATTGGTCGATCATTTAAAATCTTCACCCTTCTACCTTGTGCAGGAATCCAGGTATACAGGTTCCTGCACTGAGGTAGATTTTCCGGTTGCAAATATTACCTTCAATGTTTATTTGCCCGTTTCATAGACTGAGTGTTTTATACTACTCCGGGTTAATTACAATCTGATCAAGTATTCTACAAGAAGCCCTTACATATTCATAACACCGTTCAATAAGATTGTTGTCTTTAAAAGCCTTTTGACCATCAGGATCAAGTAAGCAGCATCCGTCCAGAAGACTTTTGCAGTTAACATTTCCGAATTGATCGATAAAAGAGTTTAGGAAAAGTTGAACTTTTGAATATGTGATTTCCTGTTTTTCCTTCCCCTCTCCGCTTCCTCTCCCGTAAATCATTCCAATAACCATCAAGGCTCCTGTTACTGCACCACATACTTCCTGTGTCCTTCCCATTCCACCGCCAAAGCCCGTTGCTATTTTCATCGCCAGATCATCCGGTAAACCCAGTTCATCGGCATAAGAGTAAAGAACCGATTGCGCACAATTGAAGCCCTCTTTGAATTTGCCGACCGCTTTTTCTATTCTGTTCATCTTATCTATCCCCAATTTTCTACTTTCCAAAATGTTGGTTTAAGCCTTTAATCATTAATTGACTCTATTGGTAGAAATTCTCGATATTCTGATACTCTGATATGGGACAAGCCGTAACAAGTCTGGTACTCACAAAATCTATACACGCAAAAAATTGTTCTCAACAGCAAACCGAGACTGCCAGACCCGCTTTCAGTCCATCAGCCCCTTGTCTGCACAATTCTCCCGTCATCGAGAGTAATGACCCGATGCATATCAGTAGTCAATTGATGGTTATGGGTGGCAATAAGAAATGTCTGGTTCAGCTCACGGTTGGCTTTTTTGAAAAGTTCAAGAAGCAGTTCCCCGTTGCCTCTATCAAGATTCCCCGTGGGTTCATCTGCCAGTACAAGCCAGGGATCATTAAACAGAGCCCTGGCCAGTGCCACTCTCTGCCGCTCTCCTCCGGAGAGTTCCGCGGGAAAATGTCCTTTGCGCTTCTCCAGTCCGAAGATCTCAAGAAGGTTGTTCGCTTTTTTTATACACTCTGCCCTGGGTTTCCGCAGTATCAGTCCCGGAATTATGACGTTCTCGATGGCGGTAAAATCAGGCAGAAGATGATGAAACTGGAAAACAAACCCTATATGACGGTTTCTGAACTCCGCAAGCTCCATCGGACTCATCGTGCCCGGGTTCTTCCCGCAAACCTTCACATCACCGGAATTAAAACTGTCAAGTCCGCCGAGAATCTGCAGAAGAGTCGTCTTCCCTGCCCCGGAAACCCCCAGAAGCCCCACTATCTGGCCCCTCTCGATCTGCAGTGAGATACCCCTGAGCACCTCGAAGGTCCCAGCATCATCGGTATATGTCTTCAGAAGCCCCTTTACATCAACAATAAGATCAGGCATAATCCCCGTCACTTCCTCTCTCTGCTCAGTCTACTCGTACCTTATCGATTCCGCGGGAAGCATCTTCGATGCCTTGAGCGCAGGAAAGATTGTTGTCAGCCAGGCGATCAGATTAGCCGAAAAGTAAACCAGTAACACATCGAAGGTCCTTATCACCACCGGAAGTTTGTTTATGAAATAGATATCCCCCGGAAGTGGAATAAGCTGCCATCGGTACTGGATATAGCACAGGAGAACGCCCAATGATGTCCCTACAGTGGAGCCCACAAATCCCACTATCATACCGTAAAGCATGAAAATCTTCAGAACTGAAAATGAGGTCGCACCCATGCTCATGAGTATGCCTATCTCACGCCGTTTCTCGAAAATGGTTGTCACAAGCGAGGAGATAATGTTCAGGGCCGCGACAAACATTATCATAGAGATAACAATAAAGATTATAAGCCTCTCAAGCTTCATCCACTGGAAAAGAGATTTATTCTGGCTCATCCAGTCCACTGCCCTGTAAGGATATCCCCCAAGGTGATCACGGATATCGGAAGCAATACGGTTGGCTTTGAAAAGATCTGTGGTTTTTATCTGTATTCCCTCAACACCTTTCATGTTGAGAAGTCTCTGTGCGGAGGAGATTGAGATGTACACCAGGTTCAGATCGTATTCGTACATGCCGGTTTCGAAGACACCGGTGACAACAAAGCGGTCCATCCTGGGCACAGGATCGATCTGCCCTTCCTCTGTTGCCAGGCTCATGAGCACCACCTCAGCCCCGTCCCTTATTCCCATCTTGTCGGCAAGGCCAAGCCCGATACAGATCCCCGGCAGCTTCCGCCCCCTGTCTGATTCCGCGCTGTCAAGATTGAATTTCCCCCATTTGACAGTTTTACCAAGATCGGTGACAGTCGGCTCAAGGCTGTGGTCCACACCCATGAACATGACACCTTCCTGGACCTGCTGGTGCTCAACACCGCCTTTACCGGAGATATAAGGCGCCGCTCCGAGAACCTCGGGGTAGTTTAAAATAACCTCTCTGAGAGAATCATACTGAATAATGGGAGTGGAGTGGTATTGAAGAATATTGGCATGGGCATTTGTGCCTACGATACGATCCCGCACCTCTTTCTCGAACCCGTTTGCAATTGAGAGGGCGATTATCAGAACGAAACTGCCCAGGCAGATCCCGACAGCAGTCACATAGGTGCCGATCCTGCGCTTGCCGCGCAGGTAGCGAAATGAGATAAATGTCTCCAGAGAACTCATCAGGTTCACTCCGGACGCATGAGAGGGAAAAGTATCACATCTCTCAACGTGGAGGCGTTTGTAAGGAGTGCAACGATACGGTCGATTCCCATGCCCCAGCCGGAAATTGGAGGCATACCGAATTCCATGCACTGAAGGAAATCGTTGTCCACCTCCATGGTTTCCTGATCGCCATGAGCCCTGGCTTCGGCCTGCTGTTTAAACCTCTCGGCCTGATCAACAGGATCCACAAGCTCGGAGTATGCGTTTACCACTTCCCAGCCGTTTACAACCAGTTGAAACCGGTCGACCACCATCGGGTTCTGGTCGTTTTTACGGGCCAGAGGAGAGAGGTCAAGGGGGTGATGAGTAATAAAAACCGGATTGATCAGCGCAGGACGGGAAACTTTTTTATAGAGCAGATCGATAAGTGTGCCGCGTCCGGCCCTGGCCACATCTACATCTGTTTCAAATTTGATTCCCTGGCGCTTTATCTCTGCCATCAGTTCATCCCTGGTCGCGAATTTATCGATATCGATTCCGCAGTCCCGGAGGATAAGTTCACGGAAGGAGAAGCGGGGCCACTGTCCCTCGAAGGAGATCTCGGTGCCCTCGTATGTCAATTTGAGACTCCCGTTGAGCTTCATCAGGAGTTCCTTGAAGAGCGCTTCGGTGAAATTCATGTTATCGATATAGTTCCAGTAGGCGCAGTAGTATTCAAGGAGAGTGAAATCCGGCAGATGAGAGGCATCCATACCTTCGTTTCTGAATGAACGTGCAAATTCATAGACTCTGTCAAACCCGCCTGCAATAGCCCGTTTCAGATATGTTTCCGGTGCGATCCTCAGGTAGACATCGATATCCAGTGCGTTGTGATGAGTAACAAAGGGTCTGGCAAGGGCGCCAGTGGCTTTGTTGGTAAGTACAGGAGTATCGATTTCCGTGAATCCGTGATTGTTCAGGAAATTTCTTATTATGGAGATAATCTGTGTGCGTTTTTTGAAACGTTCCCTGGATTCCTCAGACATTATAAGGTCGAGAAAACGTTT
>JAAYIG010000051.1 GCA_012523595.1 Fibrobacter sp. | reverse complement strand
TGAATTAATATGGTATTACCGTTAGCTACTCCATATTTTCTAAAGGTAAGATGGTTCCCTTTGCAGCAACATCCTTCCACCTTGACACCCCCTCTCTCCCATGTTAATTTAATCCCATGCCCGGACATCCATTTATCAGGTTCAGCACTTTTACCGCAATCGATTTCGAAACTGCAGATTACTATCGTGACAGCGCCTGTGCGGTTGCCGCGGTCCGCTATGAAAACGGTGTGCTTGCAGGCAAGTTTTCATCTTTGATACGCCCCCCTCGAAAAAACTTTGCGTTTTCATACCTGCACGGGATTACCTGGGAGGATGTGAAAAGTCAGCCTGAGTTTTCTACTGTCTGGCCGGAGATAGAAAAGCTGATCACAGGGGTAGATTTTATCGCTGCCCACAACGCCTCTTTTGACAGGTCGGTACTGCATACCTGCTGTGCCAATGCCGGTATACCAGTACCGAAAACCAGATTTCTTTGTACTGTCAACCTTGCAAGACATCGATGGAATATCTATCCTACCAAATTGCCCGATGTGTGCAGACATTTGAATATCCAACTGGATCATCATCAGGCATTCTCCGATGCCATCGCTTGTGCTGAAATTGTTTTAAGGATAAGGGATAATACCGTACCGCTGGAAGCTTTTATCTGAATAGGGTCAGGATTTATGAAAGAGGAGTGAGGGGTGGAAAGAAGAACCCGGATACGAACCGGATTTCTCTTTTAGTCCAGCCTGACAGAGATTTTTCACCCAGGGCCGCCTGACGGAATGGCAATACGGAGTATATTTTACTGGTTTGTAAATTCCACCAGTGTATCCAGCTTATCCTTCGCTGCTCCAGAATCGATCGACTCTTCCGCGAGCACGAAACCCTCATGAGGTGAATGCGCCAGCCCGGATGCAGCGATCGCAAAGGCGGCGTTCAGAAGAACAATATCCCTGGGCGGCCCTTTTTCTCCTGAGAGGACTGCTCTTATCATCTCGGCGTTTCTCTGAGGATCTCCTCCGGTAATATCCCCCAGAGCACTTCTTTTGATCTGAAAATCCTCGGGTTTTATGAAGTAGCTTCTTATGGTGCCGTTGTCAAGCTCAGAGATCCTTGTGTCAGCCGATATCGAGATCTCATCGAGAGAATCCATCCCGTGTACCACAAACCCCCTCTTTGATCCCATGTTTTTCAGCACCTCAGCCATGGTTTCAGTCAGGACAGGAGAGAAGACCCCCATAAGCTGACAGGGAGCCTCAGAGGGATTTGTCAATGGACCAAGCACGTTGAATATAGTCCTGATCCCTACCTCTTTACGCGGGGCTATGGCGTATTTCATCGCCTTGTGAAGAGCCGGGGCGAAAAGGAAACAGATCCCGGTTTTATCGAGACACTCTTTCATCATTTCCGGAGGGATAGAGATATTTACCCCCAGCGCCTCGAGCACATCGGCTGACCCGCATCTGCTTGACACCGAGCGATTGCCGTGTTTTGCGACTCTTGCCCCGGCGCCCGCGGAAACCAGTGCCGCGGCGGTAGAGATATTGAATGTGTTGGAACTGTCACCGCCTGTACCGCAGGTATCGATAAGGAATTCTCTGTTATCGGGTATGATACTTGTGGCTTTAAGACGCATCACAGTGGCAGCTCCCGTGATCTCATCCGGAGTCTCTCCTTTCATCCGCAGTGCAACGATAAATGCCGCGATCTGGGAGTCGGTGGCATTTCCGCTCATTATTTCAGAAAAAACTTCGACCGCCTGCTCTCTGGAGAGACTGTTTCCGGCTACAACTGTTTTAATTGCTTCCTGAATAACCATAATTCCCGCTTCCCTGAGATTTTTCCTTTGGTTTTCCGGTGGATAAGATACCGGGAGTTTATGTTTAGTAGTAAAAATAGTTATGGACGTTGTGGGAGAGTACGACATTGCGACCACACTACCACACGACATTCTGACATCTCGACATTACGACAATAGGAGGGTATGGGGGTAGGAAAAGAAAGGGGAAGGGGGATTGTCTCGTTTGTCATTTCGGCGAGTCTGCGATGAGAAGTCTGAAAAAACACAAAGGAAAAGGCGACGACCCTTAGTATTTGTACAAACCTTTGAAACGAAACTTTATCTCAAACGACCTTAGTATCTATCTTAAAACCTTAGTAGCAAGCAGAAAAACTAATGACCATAACCTTATTACCTTATTAAGAAATAGGAGTGTACGACAGAACGATCACACGCGGGATAGTTTCGAGGGGACGACAGTACGACATCACGACAATACAAGGGTACGCATCCAATCCACATGTAGCTTTCAACTCTGGCTTATTCTTCCGAGAAAAGAATGAAAAGTATTCGATTCCGATTCCGATACCGATACCGATTTTAAGAACAGGCATCGGTGCCCTGGTTTAGGTAACCGGACATTACTGAACTGTTTCCGTATTTTATTGTTAACCGGATATATCAGGAAACTGAGGGGGGGCTGATGAGAGGGCTGTAATGTTCTTATTTCACCTCCGGGGTGAATTTATAACTTATTCAGGCCACATTTTAACAGCTAAATTCACTATTTTACCTCTGAGGTGAAACAACAACCCAGGAATATTGTTTCCTGCCAGTAAACACACATTTTCCCGCCCTGCACCGGCGTACATTCTTCCGAGAAAAGAATGAAAAGCATTCGATTCCGATTCCGATGCCGACCCCGATTTGAAGAACAGACATCGGTGCCCTGGTTTAGGTAAACCGAACATTACTGAACCTGTTTCCGTATTTTATTGTTAACCGGATATATC
>JAAYIG010000050.1 GCA_012523595.1 Fibrobacter sp. | reverse complement strand
TAAAGTTAACCCGCTGCATGAATTTGGAGATGGTTTCTTCGCTGGATTGAACCACCAGGTGATAGTGGTCATCCATGATAGACCAGGAGAAGCACTTGAAGGAGTACTTTTCCTTGGCGATAGAGATCTGTTTGAGTAGGAAATTCTTCATTTTTTCACTTGAGAAGACTTTTAGTTCAGGGATGCAGGCGGATTTGATTTGGTAGAAGGCGTTCGGGACGATCATTCTTGGTTTGGTCGCCATGTGTCCTCCTTTACTATACACGTGTGTATCCTGAGGGTTATTCAGGGTAAAAAGAGAGTAGCAAAAATCGGGGCAAATTTGAGTCGAAGATTCACCCCTGAGGTGAATTATTGCCTCAGGGGTCACATATCACTATGTTATCTCGCAAGAAGGGAAGATTTCACCTCTTTATTGGTGACCTGTTGAATTAAGTCAAAAAGTCACCTCCGGGGTGAGAGCATCACAGAAGGAGAATGACCCCAGAGATGACTTATTGCCTAAAATTCCTATGCCACTGTTTCACCTCTGAGGTAAGGATCTCAGAAAGATGAATACGTGACTTCAACCCCCATGGGCACAAAACTTGCTTACCTTTTGTAAGACCTCAAACCTTCTAACAATTGAAAACTGGAGAATAGATGCTCAAATGGATTAGTGACTATAAACGAATAGACATTCCAGGAGTGATGGGAGAGATTTACCTCCACTCAAACGCTATTGTCTTGAAAGCTGGTTCATTTTCAGGTGCTTTTATCATACCTGCCTTTATCAGGACATCCCTGAACGGAAAAGTACAGAAAAAAATAATCATAGATATTACCCGCTTAATACAGATTGGGTCATTTCTTTTAAGTCTGCTGATATTAACATTTGCAAAAAGGATGCAGAAGTATGGATGAGAAAAAGGAAAAGAATGCTTTCACAACTTATGATGTACAGAATAATGAGGATGCCAGAGAGGTATTTGAGCAATTCATCGCTGTTGCTCATGTAGACTCTGTCTTTGGGCAGCCACTGACAGTAGGAGAGTACACTGTAATTACAGCCTCAGAAGTATCTGTTGCGATGGGGATAGGGTATGGAAAAGGCTACGGGAACTATCCTGCAAAAGGCGAAAGAGATATAAAGGAACAGAGTAGTGCAGGAAGTGGAGGAGGGGGGGGAGGCGTTTCTCTGGCACGACCGGTGGCAACCATAAGCATTGGTCCGAAAGGAACAACAGTGGCTCCAGTACTCGATTTTACAAAGGTATCGATAGCACTGATCACTGCCTTAGGAAGCATGGTATTAGTATTTTTGCAGATGCTGGGAAGATCAAAAAAATCACGATAATTTGGACCCCGGATATACTATTTTTTTAACCATGAAAATCCCTGTCCACCAGGCTGGTGCGATTGTCTTCAGGATTATCGACCGGCAGGTTAAAATTCTGCTAATACGGTCTAAAAAGGATCCCACTAAGTGGGTATTCCCCAAAGGACATCTGGAAGACGGAGAATCCGAGGAAGAAGCCTCCAGGCGGGAACTTTACGAAGAAGCCGGCATAGAGGGAGAAATTGTTAAAAAAACTGGTATTCTTAACTACTGTTTCGGGGGGAAAAACTATGAAGTCGTTTTTTTTCTCTTCAGGTTTCTTAAAACCTCCGGAATGGGTGAGCCGGGGAGAGAGCCTTCCTGGTTCAGTGCTGAGGAAGCATTAAGGCGTGTTTTACCTAACTCCCGTGATCTGCTGCAACACACTCTATCTTTGATCAGCGAGATACCTTAATTATAAAAACCCTTGCCGAACCGTAGTTCAGCAAGGGCCTCGTGCACCTTCACCCTATAGAAGGAGGCATGTGAAGTGGCGACCTTTCAGTCACCATATTAAATTCGCATGTTGTATGGAATTATTGTGTCTTGTTTTCGATACCGATCCATGAAAAGTTCCTTACAATAGCAATTCCCCAAAGCCCATGCCTTAATTGCCTGGTTTGGAAGATAGAAATAGTGGTTAATCGCTTAAGACCTTGGTGCATGTTGAAGCACTATTTCATCTCTGAGGTAATTTAACAACCATTTTTAGCCTCAAAATTTCTAAACGTTCTTACAAAAAGGTAACTCCGTATTTTTACCTCGATTCAAACATTCAGGCAAATCAGTTATTTATCAGTCACTGTGTTACCTCTGAGGTAAATTGGAAGGGTGAGCCGGGGAGAGATCCTTCCTGGTTCAGTGCTGATGAAGCGTTAAGGCGTGTTTTACCTAACTCCCGTGACCTGCTACGATACACATTATCTTTGATCAGTGAGATACCTTAATAATAAAAAACCCTTGCCGAACCGTAGCTCAGCAAGGGCCTCGTGCACCTTCACCCTATAGAAGGAGGCATGTGAAGTGGTGACCTTTCAGTCACCATAATTAATTCGCATGTTATGTGGAATTATTGTGTCTTGTTTTGGGATATCGATCCATGAAAAATTCCTCAAAATAGCAATCCCGAAATACCCAAGCCATATTACTTGCTTCGGAAAGTGGAAAGATCACTATTTCATCTCTGAGGTAATTTGTCATTTCTCACCCTCAAAATTTCTAAAACATTCTAACAGAAAGAAAACTCTGTGCTTTTTCTTGATTTAGACATGCAAGTAAATCAGTTATTTAACAGTCACTGTTTTACCTTTGAGGTAAATCAGAAGCCTATTTAGAACATCCCATTTTCATCTCCTCAAGAATAGAACCAGTATTTGGCATCTAATGCCTCGGTACCTCAAATCCCAGCTTCGATCTTATAAATAATAAAAAACCCCCGTTCAGTTTTTTCCGACCGGGGGTTTCATGCACCTTCACCCTTAAGAAGGAGGTTGCGGTATTACCTTACCGCTATAAGTTATACGAGCCCAGTAGGGTTAATATTGCTGTAGAAATTTTCTTCGATAACAATTGGAATCTAAGGCACACATTTTGATTCCAGAAATAAAACAAGAAACACAATTCACCAGGTGCGGAAATTAAAATCTGCCCTGTTCCGGAATTTGGTTCCGGACAGGAGATCAATGATGCGTTTTGCTGCGTTCTTATACTTTCTTTCAGCTCTCCCGGTAATTTCTCATATTAATTCACCCGTTTTCATACACTCAGAAAATGAATTCACTTACAAATTTACCCTGAACAGCAGTCTTCAGACTGACTCTCTGCTCTTCCTGCTTTACGACTTCAAGCATGTTAAGCTTTACTCCACTGATGCATCGGATCAGAAACTACTTAGTACCGGGGAAAGACACTACGATATTGAAATTCTTATAAAATATCTGTTCTATTCCAGCAGGTCTGTTTACAGGCGGATTTTCCTGCCTGAGAGCTCGATGGTGAAAATTGAGATGATCGAGTCCAGACAGAACAGTAAACTTTTTCCCCGTATTCTCGATTACCATGCTAGTTACAGTGTTATCAGAGAAGATGAAATATCTGTTCTGAGCTTTATTCAGAATGTTACTCTTGATAAATCCATTAACTGGTTTTACCTGAAGATTCTGAGAGAGAAACTGGATGAATTTGCAGAAAGTCTGGAAGAATATATCAGGGCAGAAGAAAAAAAAAGGGCGCTTTAAAGCGCCCCTGTTTTTATAAAGAGCTTATGGCTCCCAGATTATGGCGAAGCTGCCGTCTGTTCTTACCCAGATACAGTTTTCATCCTGCATTACGATATAGTATTCTCCATCAAGACCATCCACCTCTGAGTCCTCAAGTGTGAATTTGGGCTTTGGAGAATTGAAATTGTGTTCAGGTTCGAAGTTCTTGTAGTATGGAGAAACACCGTAATTAAATGCAAAACTGTAAATTTTGTTCTGTCCTGGATCCCAGTTGAAAGTAAATGAGGTAACAGTATAAAGCATATCGGGATCAGCATCACCCTCGATAGTGTGGTTCTTATACTGGGCATTACCAACGGCCGGAAGAGGGTCTGGAGATGGGACACCGTATTTCTGGAAAAGGCTGACAACCGCCGTTACAATAACTGTTCTGGTTACTACAGTCTTATTTCCAGCTTTGTCGCTGACAGAGTAAGTTATTGTGTATTCTCCCACTACCTGGGTATTGACTTCACCCTCTTTCTTGACATTATAGGTAATTGTCCCATCCATGTTATCGGTAGCAGTACAGCCAGGGTCTGTCCAACTCTTTCCAACTGTTACCGTATCCGGATTATCGCCCAGGAGTTTTATCACAGGGGGTACCTGATCAAGAGTGATTGTGCTGGAAACCATCACTTTCCTTGTTCTTTGTGTGACATTACCCGCAGCATCAGATACCGTGTATGTAATAATGTGTAGTCCCTCGACACTTGTATTGATTGTAGGAGGATCTTTGGTAACCTGATTGGTGATTATCCCATCAACATCATCAACGGCTGTATACCCAGGATCAACAAAATCTGCTCCAACTGCTATGGCCATAGAGTCTTCACCAATCAGAGTAAGATCCGGTGGAGTGAAATCGCCTCCACCACCCACCTTTACGTATCTGCGTTTTGATGTGAAGTTACCGGCCTCATCAGTTACAGTGTAAATCACCCAGTAAACTGCAGCACTGTCGACTTTGACCGGATTGGTTACCTGGATTTTGTTGGTAATATTTTCGTCTTTGTTGTCTATTGCTGTGGCTCCCGGATCAACGAATGCTTGACCCAATTCTAGGAAAACGGAGTCCGGTGGATTGAGAGTAATAACTGGCGGAATATTGTCTTCTTCATGTACCGCTTGCACAACTACAGTACGCTTTATAGAAGAAACATTGCCTTTAGAGTCCACTGCAGTGTATGTTATTTCATACCTTCCAATAACAGCAGTATTTACTTCTCCACTTGTTGTAACTGCGCAAGGCTGGCCATCACCGATATCATAAGCTTCTGCTCCGCGTTCATTATATTCCGTTCCCTGGTAAATTGTTACTTCGGGAAGGCCGTTAAGACTGATCACCGGGCCGGAAGTATCTACTACTGATTCAGGGACTACCACAAAAGTACGGATTACCGGGTCAGCAGCATTGAATGCCCTGTCCGAGACTGTGTAAGTCATCTGATATGTCCCCGGAATAAAAACTGAAATATTATGGGTGATTTTAATCTCACTGGTGATATCTCCATCTATATCATCAACCGCGCTGCAGTAGCCGGATTTGATATTGGAATAGAGCTCCACCTTTTTTTCAGGATCTTTGACTTTGATATAGACTGTCATTTCACCAGTCAGGGTAATCACCGGTTTTATAGTGTCATTATCCGGGTCTTTATAATTTGGTATCCCATCCCCGTCATCATCTTCGAGAAAATATGGTATTCCATTCCCATCTTCATCTAGGAGCAAATCCGGGTTATTCTTTCCTATGAAATTACTCCCTTGAGCATCCAGGGGATGATCGAATGGAACATCGGTACAACTCATCACCGCTAACAGAGATAAGAGAGCCAGCAATAATCCAGTTTTCTTTCGCATATTCCACCTCAACGATTAGAAAAGATAATGGGTAAAGGGATAGAAACCGCGAAACTTAACCCTGCAATACCAGCACCGATGTAGCTATAGTTTCGGTAATTCTTCCACTTCTCGATCTGATTGTGTAGATCATTTATATAAACATAATTGCCATAATCGCCTTTACCTTTTTCCTTATCCTGTTGATATTGATCGTATTTTTCTGCTACCTGCATATCGCAGAAATACCCTACTCCTATAGCACCCGCTGTGAGAACACCTGAGGCAACTCTCCAGATAAAAACAGGAACCCATTTTTTGTCTCCTGTTCCGGTAGCTACAACTACTCTGCGTTCCGGCTGGCCGCACTGCTCCATTATTCTTTTAACTTCCATTCCCACTGAGGGGAGAGTGTCCATTCCATCAACAAGCTCAACAGCTCTCTTACAATTTCCCTCCTGAACCTCGATCTTTGCCAGTCTCACAGAAACTTCCACATCTGTATATCTTCTGGCCAGAAAGAGCGAGTAAACATCTTTGGCGCGTTCAGTCATCCCCAACCCTTCAAACATCATTCCTGCCTTGGGCAGATAATCTTTGTAGGCTTCGTTATTGATATGGAAGAGGCTTATGTAACATTCTGCTGCTGCACTGTCCTGACGCATTCTTGAGTACAATTCAGCCATCTGCCTCCAGGCATCTTCATTATCCTGCTGAATACCAAGACTTTTTCTGAACGCCTCTATTGCCTGATCGTTTGCGCTCCCCAGAGCTGCATACCTTAAACCAAGGTCATAATAATCACCTCTGTCCAGTTCCCGTCCTGCAGAAGCCGCTTTGGATAAATAGCTGGAGCTGCCGGAAAGATCATTAAGACCAATGCTGACCAAAGCAAGCTGGAAATAGATTTCTCCATCTTCTCCGCCCTTTTCAAGTACAGAGAGATATTCACTCTTGGCTCTGCTCAAATCCCCTTTGGCCTCATGAATTCTTGCAATTTCAGCCTTTGCGGGAAGTTCCAACGAATTTTCACTCATAGCCTGCTCTGCAGCATCCAGCGCATCATTGTATTTGCCGCCCTGACGATAGTATGAAGCTAACTGCAGGTAGAGAGCCGGATATGAACTGCCAAAAGTGGAGATAAGCTTTTTCTGGTGACTAATAGCTTTATCATACTGCTTTGCTCTGGAGCAGATAGCGGCTGTAATAAACCTTGCTGCATGCATCTGAGAATTCTGATTGACCAGCTTTTCAAAGCCATTAACCGCATTTTCCGCTCTTTTCTGGGAAAAATCACCTACAGAAACGATTTGATTTCCAAATGTTTCAATCGCCTTTGAATTTTTACCAAGTACATCAGTTGCCAGGATCGTCTGTACGTCTGAGGGAATAGTACCAACCAGAGCGGTCGCAATCTCGTTTACACAATCAAACAATCCGTTTTCAATCTCCTGGATAGCAAATTCCTGGGTACTGGAGGTTAGCCTTTTGTTCTCGGCAATAGAATAAAGCTCCAGATTGAATTTAACCTTTTTGCCCTGAGGTTCATATTCCTGATAAAACAGATAAGTGGCGCCCAGTTTCTTTGCTGCATCTATATAGGAAGTTCTGGAAATACGACGGGAGAAATCTCTGAAGTATTGAACATTGTTAGCTATCTTCTCCTGCGATATCACCTGAATACCCGGCAGTGCACCAATTTTCAAATGAAAATAAGCTTCAGATACAGCGGCAATATACATGGTTTTTTCTTCGGTTGAGTAAGGGGCGTAAACAGGTCTTGTGATAAGGATCTGAGGAGGCCCGGCTCTCAGAACAGCAGTACCTGATGTAACAGTAGGAATGGAAAGAGAAGGTGCCGGAGAGGGCGCAGGTGTAGAAACCGGAGCTGGTGCGGGCGCCGGAGCAGGTGTAGTGCTTATAGATGAACTCGGTGTGGGTGTGGCAGGCTGCGGCTGAGTTGTGACAGCAGCAGGCTTTGGTGCCTCGGTTTTTTCCACTGAGGGTTGCTTTTCAGGAGCGGGAGTACTCTTTGCCGGAGCAGGGGGAGGTGTTGATTCCCCTTCCAGATCGAATTCGCTTTCTAAAGCTTCCAGATCGGCATCATTCCAATCATCCAAGTCGCCCCCGAAATCATCATACTGTGCGAGAGCCCCTTGCTGAAATGATAAGATGCCAAGAGAGCAAACCAGCAATAATGTCCAGATTTTTCCCATATTTACCCTTCCTGCTACCTGTATTTCCGTTTTTAGTGGGGAAATTTCCTTAATACGTTCATATCTATATTAATAGACAATAGACAAAATAAATCGCTTAAATGATAATAATACTATAATTGCACGCTTTTTTGAACCCAAATTTTAACAAACTATCTGCCTGAGTCCGGAACCGTTCTCCGTAAAGCCTGGTATCCAAGATGCGCAATCAACTGGTCGAGCAGAACAATGGCAGTGTAGTTCTCCGCAACCGGCCAGATTCTGGCCACAATTGTGGGATCACGACGGGTTATTGCCGCCAACTCCTTATTTTCATAAGTATACTTGTCAATTGTATTCTGTTTCTTGTCGATAGTAGGAGTCGGCTTTATAGCAAGACGTGCAACGATATCCTGCCCGGTTGCCAGGCCACCTGTAATCCCGCCGGCATTGTTGGAATCAAACACAACTTTACCACTTTCTGAGTGCATCCTGTCATTTGATTGGTAACCGGTCATGTCTTTGACGGCAAAGCCGGCACCAATCTCTACTCCCTTGACTGCTGCTATGCCCAGCATTCTCCCTAATTCAGCATCAAGCTTTTCAAACACCGGTTCTCCCATCCCTGCAGGAACTCCTGTGGCGATCACCTCTATTACTCCGCCAGCAGAATCCCCAGTGGCAGAAATCCGGTTCACTGCATCAACCATTGCCTGGGCAACTTCCAGGTCAGGACAGTTCAAGACAGGATGAACGTCGTATTTTTCACTGATCTCCTTTTTGTCAGGAATAGGAGCCTTATCACGTATTGCATCGATTTCCTTCTCTATCTCCGAGAAAATCCGCACCTTTTCCAGAAAACGCATAGACATGGTGATGCGGTTCTTTACATATATCTCCTGATAAAAAGGATCAAAATCCCTGCGCATCTCTTTGTAGCTCTCTGCCTTTTCTCTGATGAGATCATGGTTCATCTCAGGGCAGCTTACGCCTCCCATTTCTTTAACATAAGAGAACACATTAATTCCTGATAAACGCAGTATCTTCTTTGCGATATAACCGGCAGCCACAATCGCAGATGTGTATCGTCCACTGAAAATTCCTGCCCCGATAGCATCATCATCAGGACCGTATTTCATGAAGGAAGCAAATGAGGCATGGCCAGGACGAGGTGTTCTGTTTGTATCCTGGTACTGTTTGATATGAATAAAATGACGGTCCAGATTCGGGATTAGTACAGTTAAGGGAGTGCCATTTGTGTGGTTCTCGTTTCCTGCTTCCTCTATTGTATCGGCTGCATTGAGACCACTGTAGATCAGAGGCAGATCCGGTTCCTTACGAGGTGAAGAAAGCTCATCTGCGCCAGGCTTCCTCAACAAAAGATCACCATAAATCTCCTGCTCATTTAAAGATATTCCCGGGGGAACACCCTGAATTACAGATGTCAGCCCTTCCTGGTATGATCCACCAGCTATAGTAACCTGAAACAGTTTCCCCAAATGACAGCCAAACATGCGCTCTCCTGAAAGAAAAGGAATTTTAACATCTCAAAATAATAAATACATCAGTTAAAAGGGAATCATTATAAATATGATAGAGAGGCGATTTTTCTAAAGAAGACAGGATATATTTTCAGACTCATACAGAGAGTTTGTCTTTTATACGTAATAGGACTGGAAATACAATGAAAATAGAGATGCTTATAGGATTGATGGGAGGAACACTCACAACCATCTCTTTTGTGCCTCAGGTTCTGAGAGTCTGGAAAACCCGGTCCGCAAGAGATCTTTCCTTTACAATGTTTCTGCTTTTCGCAATTGGCGTGCTGCTGTGGCTGATATACGGTATAATTCTTGGGGAGTGGCCTGTTATTCTGGCTAACTCTGTTACGCTTGTTTTCGCGATAATAATCCTGATCTTCAAAATCAAATACAAATAGAATTCAATTTCAGGAAACACACTGAAAAGGGAACCTCCACCAATTACCGTAGAGTAATGTCCCGGGTTTCAGACCTGAAAAAGCAGATCCACTATTATAGTAGAAAATGCGCTTCCGGCCTCCTGGTTAATGTCGCCTGTACATTTTTCCTGGAAAAGCTTTTATCAGATTTTTCCTCAGAGATAACTACGTGATTTAACGAGTTAAGTCACGGTTTCACCTTCGAGGTAACCCTGTAATTTAACTGATTAAGTCACATTTTCACCTCCGAGACAACGTAGGATTCAAAGGAAACGATTTGCAAGGATCTGTTTCATCGCTTCTTCATCAAGGACTACAGATCCGGCAACGTGACCTGAATTCTGTAATGCCCGTGGCGGTACCGAACTATCCTCAATTTCTCCTTCCACAAGAACTATTATTTCAACCTCTCTTCCAATAAGTTTCCTTATCTCAGGAAAGCTGAGTACAATTTTATCGGAATTGACTTTCTGTTTAATAACTATAGCGGTATGCATGTGTAAGCTCCTGTAAATTCAAGTAAAAAGTCCGGATTACTTAATGTAGATTCTACATGGTGTACACATAGGAGTGTATAATTTTTTAGTCAAGATGTGGCTGCGGAACAAACCTTAAAAACCGTTACTTTCCAGAGGTGAGATCAATACCCAGGCCTGCTCCCAGAGTTTGCTTTGATCTGGGCATTTTGTCGAATTCACGATCATAAATGATGTTGTAGTAGTATGAAAGAATCAGGTTGCGGGTAAGGAAAAAACTCACAGAGGTCTCCAGTGAAACATCCGGATACCTCCAAAAATCAGTTTCCGCTTTCTTTGTGGCCTCAGAACTGATAAAAGCAGAGAAAATCTTCAGCTTGCTATTAACCATCAGAGTCTGAGGTTTCAAAAACTTAAACTCCGACACGATCTCACCACCGCCATCTTTAACAATATCAAGAACATACAAGGTATGGCCGACTGTATCTTTTGGCAGTGGATGATCAGAGTCGATTCTCTGGCGAAGCGCACATCCAAATCTGGTATTCCAGGTTATACTCTTGGTTTTTATCAGGTCGCGTGCAAATCCCAGACTCTCAGTAAACTCTACAGGGTTAAGATACCTTTTATCTGTATCCCTTCTGTTATCTACAAACTGGCTCCTCAAGTGAGCCGATAAAAAAGGATCTATAAATTTTCCGATATCAAAGCGTAAAACCGACTGCACCTGAATATCATCCGACGATTTCTCCGGCGAAGACCATCTTTTAGTGCTTTTGTCCTGTAACTTTGTCTGTCCAAAAATGAGTTTGATTGTTGTTTCTGAAAGAGCTTTCTCGTACAACCGTTTTTTCACCATAACAGTCATTTTTGAAACCCATGCCAGACTTCCTGCATCTTTGCTTTTCCAGTTACTACTGAATGTATTGAGGGCTACTGTTAAATCAGCATCCAGCGAATACTGCCATCTTTCCGAGGGGTAACAGAGCTGAACAAGTATGAAAGTTAAAAAAACTAATCGGTAAAACAACATCTGATAACAAACCACAGCAGGAGAGGGGATATCAGTAAAAATGTACCATGCAGGACAGAACAGCAAGGATGATAGCTGTTATAAAAAGAGAATGAGAGAATCATGTGAAGATGCGGAGAAAAGAGCAAAGAATGAAAAAAGGAATAAGAAGACCCGGATGTTTGATTGCAGGCAGGCAGTTGATTACAACCCGCTTACAACCGACCGGATATACTCTGAAATATCCTCTGCAGGGCAATCTGGTCTGCAGATTCCAGTTGAAACCAGTTCAGAAAACACGATTGGTTTTCCAAATGCCACAATTGTCCTTCTGTTTTCCTCTCCCTTAGGTTTTATCCGTACCGGCACTATTGTGGCACCTGTTTCCCGTGCAAGCAACCCTATTCCTGATTTGAATGGTCTGAGGATTCCGCTTTTATCTATATCGCCTTCCGGGAAAACTATCAGATTTCTGGAACTGCGTAAAACCATGAGATAAATCTTCAGCATCTCGATAGGGTCACCATTTTTCCCCGGTTTGAGCATATTTCTGCGATGCAAAGAATAGGGAACCTGGTAAAGATTGCTGGTCTCCTTTTCGGGAAGAAAGAACGTCCCCTTCTTATATTCATCCGGAAGAGCATTGAGAATCCAGCAGGCATCGAGTTGATGAGAGTGGTTGGATGCAAAGATCAGTGGTGATGAATGCTTCCTAAACAGGTCTGTTCCAGTTGCATCCACACTCAGCACGGCACCTGCAATTTTGCTCAGAACAACCGAGGTCTGGCCAAGAAAAGACTCATCCCGTGGCAACTTTATTATACCGGTGCTTTCCGAAAGAATCCGTTCCTTAAGACTCATTATGTTCTCAACGGATGCTTCTTTAGGATTATATCTGCCTTCTTTAACCATCGAAACAAGATCGCCTATTGATTCCATCTTGTCGAATACATCTTCGGTTATGTGGATGGAGAAGCGTTTCTCAATTTCGCTCAGAAGTTCTATCCTTTTAAGTGAATCGAGTCCCAGGTCTATTTCCAGATGAGAACGCGGGTTTATTATCTGGGCATCGATCTTCTCAGAAACTTTCTTTATGCTCTCTACAACTCCGTAATACTCCTCAGTACTCATCAGAGCCATCTCCAGTACCGAAAGCTGCTCCTCAGGAACCAGACGGTTACTGGATTTACGTTTGATTGAGTTGTAGATTTTAAGCAATTCCTGTTTCTTGAGTTTACGTGTTGTGGTTCTGGGAAGAGGGGAGTAGACTGTGGCGAAATCGGAAATGCGCCGGTAAACAGGCAGATCTTTTCCCATCCTGATAAGCTCGTTATAGATAATTTCTGTGGCCTGTTTTATGGAATGGGTTTTTCTGATCTCCAGTGATGGAACGATAGTAGCGGCAACTATTTCGGGCCCATTTTGCTTTACACCGAAAATTCCCAGTTCCTCGATTAGTGGAGATGCACCGTAATAATCCTCAAGTTCATCAGGGTAGACGTTTTTTCCGGTGTCAAGCACAATCATGTCCTTTTTTCTGCCTGACAGGTAAAGATAGCCATCTTTATCCAGTTTCCCCAGATCCCCTGTATGAAACCATCCATCCTTGTCGAAAACTTCTGCTGTCAACTCATCGTTTTTGTAGTATCCTTTGAAAACACAGTTGCCGCGAAGCAACACCTCTCCGATACCTGACTCAGAAGCATCGATGATCTTTATTTCGTTTTCACCAAGAACCGGTCCGACTGAACCCAACCGGGGATCATTACCCGGGCAGAGTGTAATAGGGCCAAGTGTCTCTGTCAATCCATAACCTTCAACTATGTTGAATCCAAGAAGCCGGAAACCATTCCAGTACTTTTTCTCCAGTGCAGCACCGCCGGAAATCACAAGCCGCAGTTTCCCACCGAAGTTACTGTGTACACTCGAAAACAGCTTTCGCCTGAATTCCTGTCCCAGAGTATCTCCTACCATGGCAGAGGCAGTCTTCATTCCCTTGAAGGCAGTTGAAACAACCGGTCCTTTTTTCTTAACGTTATGCAGGATGCTTTCATAGAAAAGAGCGATCATTTTAGGGACTACGGGCAGAATTGTCACACTTTTTTCTCTTAGTGCCTCAAGGATCAGGGGCCCCTTAACAAAAGGAACAAGAACCACATCCATGCCGCTTGACAGGGCTGCAGCCAAACATGCCGCGAACCCGAAAACATGATGTAGCGGAAGAACCGCGCACATCGTATCATCCGGACCAACGTTCATTCTTGGAACAGCATATCTGGACACAACGGTATAGTTTTTCTGGCAGAGAACAGCTCCTTTTGCTTTACCAGTGGTACCGGAGGTAAAGATGATCGCTACTGGATCATCCGGTTCGAATTTCTCCGAAAAAGCATCCTTTTCCTCATTACCGGAAGCGATGAACTCCTCAAAAAGAGGTTCTTTCTCATCTGAACGATTTGCCAGAAGAACGATTTTTTCCAGGAATCCATATTTTTGCTTAAGAGTACGGAACAGATTGAGGTAAACCGGAGAGCAGAAAACAATTTTCGCCTCGGTAATTGACAGGATTGATTCAATTTCCGACGGGGGGATGTTCGGATCAACCGGAACTGCACATGCACCTGTGAGGAAAATTCCATGGAAAGCGATTACCCATTCAGGCGAGTTCTCTCCGATTACGATTGCATTATATCCCTTTTTAAGGCCCTGTTTTTTTAAAACTGAACAGAGCCGGTTGAGATCACGATGAAAATCTGCATAGGTCCAGCTCTGATATCTGCCCTCTCTTTTTATATGCAAGCATGCTTTTTGTGCGTGTGTCAAAAGAGAATTTCGAAGCAGGTCAGCATATACCAGTTTATTCATGTACTACTCCACAAACTCAGGATATCTGCATTGCTTCATTGTCTTGAAGAGATTCCTGAAGTCTGGATTTAATCACCTCCAGATCCTCCCTGGAAGGATTTTTCTTTAGAAAGTTGTTAAGATTGTAAAGAACCCTGCTTAGTTCATTTCCGGAGGGGTCAAGAGACGATATTTTTTCCATGTACTCTATTGCCTTATCGGTATGTCTGCTCAGAGCAGAGGAGAGAAGAGCATATCCCATTATCCAGGTCTCATCTGGTTTAAGTTCTAGTGCCTTTATTGCTGAATCCAGGGATTTTTTATAGTCTCCTGTTTCATAACAGCTTACAGCAAGATACCCAAGGGCATCCGGGTTATCGGGTTTTAATTCCGAAGCTCTGGAGAAGCAATCCATTGCATCCAGATGCTGTCCCCAGGCCTGATAGGCAAGGCCAAGATTCAACCATGCGTCAAAATTGTCAGGGACAAGATGGACAGTCCTGCGATATGCCTGGATTGCTTCACCGAACTGCTCCAATGCATGGAACGATAAACCCAGATGATACCATATTTCTGCCTGATCTGGATTAAGCCGGCCTGCCTCACGATAAGCTTTCACTGCCTTGTCGAGCTTCTTTACCGTATGATAAGCAAGACCCAGGTTGTACCATGCAGGGCCATTCTGTGGCCATTTTTTCACTGTGATATTGTAGATTTCAATGGCTTTCGGGTAATCTGCAAGAGCATGGAATGCAAGTGCCATATTGTACCAGGCATCTCCTGAATCCGGCTTTTTCTCAGTTATTTCCTTGTAGTGGCTGATAGCCTCAGTGTATTGGCCTTGCGCATGACAGGCAAGTCCCAGATGAAACAGGGTATCGAGGTTTTCGGGTTCAAACTTTACAGCCTGTGTAAATGTCTCTTTAGCCTCATCGTATTTTCCCAGATAATACTGGCATTGTCCCATATTGACCAGGGTTTCGGCTTTTTCAGGAGCGATGTTTAAAGCTGCTGTAAAGGCGTCTATGGCTTCCTGATAGTTTTCCAGAGATTTAAGGGAAAGACCCAGGTTATGCCAGATTTCATGACGTGATGGGGCAAGATTCGATGCCTCCCTGAAGGCCTTGACCGCCTCCTCGTGACGTCCTGTTATACTATATGAGAGTCCCAGGTGATACCAGATATCCGGATCTGAAGACCATAGTGTGGATGCCTTCACAAAAGAGTCGATTGCCCTCTTGTGATCGTTTATCTTTGCGCAGGCAAGCCCCCGCCTGTACCAGGCATCATGTGAATCAGGATTGATTTCCACGGATTTGCCGAAACACTCTGCAGCATCCTTGTACTGCTCAAGAGACATGTGAACACGCCCCTTCTGAAACCAGCTCTCTGAATTGCCGGGTTCAATCTCAACTGCCTTGGCAAACGATTCAACTGCTTTGGGAAAATTCTCCTGAACCTGATATGCCAGCCCGATACTTAGCCAGGTCGATTCCTGTACCGGGTTAAGCTTTATTGATTTCTCAAATGCTGAAATGGCCTCAGTGTAGAGACTCTGAGCATAAAAACTGTTTCCAATATGATTCCAGATTTCAGGATTGTCCGGATTGATCTCTGATGCCCGCGCATAGGCCTCATCGGCTCCTGCAAAATTACCCAGTGCAGTCTGAGCATGCCCGATAGTCATTAAAGGCTCGGATTCATCATTTTTCAAAGCGGCAGCAGCCTGAGCCGATTCAATCGCCTTTTCATAGTTTTCCGCATGATAATAAGAAAGTGCCAGTGAGTTCCATGCCACGAAGTCATTTTTATCAAGACTTACAGCATGTTCAAAGGCTTCCGCTGATTCAGCGAAAAATCCGCGGTCATACAATTCCTGCCCCATTGCCATCACCGCTTCTGTATAATCATACTTTATTTCGATTGCTTTTCTGAAAGCCTCCACAGCTTTGTCTGACAACCCCTGCATAGAGCAGCATTGCCCCATCCGGAACCAGGCTTCGTAATTTTCAGCATCAAGCTTTACAACCTCTTCATAGGCCTTTATAGCCTCATTGTATCTCTTAACAGAAGTATATGCTTTAGCCGCCTCAAACCATATTTCTGCCCGCTGAGGACCTTTCTTTGTGGCGTTAGTGAATGCATCAATGGCTTCCTCATACCGATCCAGAGCAGCACATGCCAAACCCAGATTAAACCAGGTTTCCTGATTCTCAGGATTTATTTCCGATGCTCTGGTGAGGGATGTTGCTGCAGAATCATATTGTTTCAATTTTACCTGTGCAATACCGGACTCGTGCAGGGGTACAAACCTGTCACCCCTGATAAGAACAGCATTACTGAAAGCGGAAACTGCAAGATCAAGCTTCCCCTCTTTTAGAAATCCATATCCAAGCATCACGAAATCATCATAAAGGTAACCATCTTCATATACCGGACCGGCAGAAAGTGCTTTACCGAACTGCTCCATCGAAGCACTGAAATTACCCATGCGGAGCTCCATCTCTCCAAGTTTCTGATGAAGCAAAGATTTCTGCAGATCACTTAACTGAGAACAACCAGACAGAAAATCAACAATCTCCCTCTCCACTTCCTGAACCGGTAAACTATCAAGTACAAGAGAGCGGTCAGCCAGTAGCCCGCCTCTTTGCAGCAATTCTAATGTTGGAACCGATTTTCCGGGAATAACCGGCTCAAATTCCTTTAGCTGCCAGAGTATCTGTATTGCAAGAGAAGGACAAAAATACTGGAGTTCAAGGTAAATTCCAGGAATAAGCTCAATGACACTTTTGGGCGAGCCCCACATCAGACCATCAATATAATTGGCTAATCCTGCTCTGTAGCGATGGTTTTCGTATCTTTTACCTGAAGCAGGCTCCTGATCCTGGATTGCGGTAAGCTGCTCCTGAAAATATGATGTACATATATTTGAGTAATTTTCAAAAAATCCTGACAAGAGCGATTTTCCTTTTTTCGCAAATTCACCCATGAGGAAATTTATCAGACAACTCCGCACAAGTGGATCAACTGAATTACCTGATATAAAAGAAAACTGCTCTGCTAATTCCTTGATGTTTTTCTGTACATCAGTGGGAGAAACACCCCATAGCTGTCCAAGAAAAGACTCATCGTAATGGCGCAGCATAGCAAGGCTGAAAACCCGCTCTCTGATTGTCTGATCAGTGCAGAAACCAAGAAACCTGGATGTTACTCCTTCAGCAACTTCCATTGGAGAAGGCAGCTCTGCACTGTAGGTTTCCGGGATAATCTCGGGGCCAATCCCATTTTTCCGGTACAAAGCAAGATCACGAACAAAAAGAGGAAAACCGGCAGTACACTGCTCGATCCTGTATATCTCCTCTTCAGTCAATGCAATACCTTCTTTTGATGCAATGGAGGCGATGTCGCTTAGAGTCATCGGATTGGTGGAGAAATCAAACTGGAAAAGCAGTTCCTCGGGAAGTTCGTTGCGAAAACCTCTGGTAAACCCGTTACATCCGGACACTATGGTGATAATCCGGTTTTTTTGATTATAAATTTTTCCGAAAAAAGCCCTGTGAAGCCACTGGTCGATCTCAGGCGGCAGGTATTCGTAGCTGTCAATTGCCAGAATAAGGGCATTTTCAAGCGAAGCTTCAGCGAGCCCGTTTGCAATCGCCTCGGCTCTCAGATCTTCGGATTTTCCCAGGAACTCAATATCCTGTTTTGTTAATTTGCTCTGAATCCATTCGTTATAGGTCGTATTTGGGTCGGAGTCCGCGAAAATCTCCTTCGGCCATTCATCTCCTGCAATATTCTTCAGCAAGTCATCGAGTTTTTGTACTTTCTCTGAGATACTCTTGCAGTTTGCAAGGCATGATTCTATCCCAAGGCTCTTGCCTGTGAGAATCGTACAGAGTGAATTGTTGAATTCCCTGGGTGTACCGGGAATGGAGCATTTCTCTGAATACCATTGCTTCCAGTCGATATGGATAACATTCAATTCCTTTTTTGCTTCTTCGGCAGCATCTTCTGCTACACGGATGCAGGCGTTAAGCGCCGATGTCTTCCCGAGCCCATCATGGCCATGAAACAGAAAAATGCGGGGGTTGACAATCTCCTCCTGGTCACGCTGTTTTCTGAAAGGAAGAAAAGAGCGGCTGTCTTTACTCTCCTCAAGAGCTTTCAGAAAGAATTCTTTGAAGAATCTTGTTAACAATACGCGCCCGGTGAATATTTCCTTTCCCATGAATGATCTCCTGAATGTCGATGTTATGGATCGTGAATAGGGATACAGAAAAATATAGCTATGACCCCCTTTATGCGCAATCTAAATATAGAATTAGAAGTAACGTAATAAATCGGATCGATATCAAACACAATAAAAGCCTGATCAAATCTTAAAGTAGCATCTCAGTAATTATCTGTATGCTATTACACGGACATTCCGATTACGAGGCCGATACAGGCCTTGAATAAGAAATCGGTGTATGTTAATAAGTTAAACAGGACACAAAAAAAGTTTCATAATTTCTCATCCGGTCACCTGAACTATTTTAAACATGTATTGCAGATAAAGGTCTTCCAAACTGAACCAGCAGATTACTCTGTCTGCTTTTCACAATTCTGCAAAGATAAGCAGAGTGAAAAAAGAAAGCACAACAGAGAAAAAGGCCAGAATAGAATTTATAAACCTCCTTTCGGAAACCAAATGGAAAAAAAACAGATTTTCATTATTGACGGACACGCGCTGGTGTATCGTGCTTATTACGCCTTCATTAAAAATCCCCTTATAAACTCAAAGGGTCAGCCCACAAGTGCGGTTTTTGGTTTTGCTAATTATATACTTCGCCTCATAGAGAACTGGTCCTGTCCCTACATTACGGTTGCTCTCGACAGCAGCAAACCAACTTTCAGGCACGAGCTTTATAGTCAATATAAAGCCAACCGTGAGGAGATGCCTGATGATCTGAAATCACAGATGCCGCTTATCGGGGAACTGATCGAGGCGTTCAATCTGTCGGTGCTAAAGAAAGACGGGCTGGAGGCGGATGATCTGATAGCCCTGCTTACCTGCAAAGCAAAAGAAGAGGAATTCGAAGTTTACATTGTGAGTAAAGACAAGGACCTGATGCAGCTTATCGGGCCTGATGTAAAGATGCTGGCTCCGGATGGAACTGGGACATTGCAGATGATAGACGAGAAACAGGTCAGAGAGAAAATGGGGGTAGGACCGGAGAAAATAGTCGATTATCTGGCTTTGACAGGCGATTCATCAGATAATATCCCCGGTGTTCCTGGAGTGGGTCCCAAAACCGCTGTTAAGATGCTCGAAACAGGGGGGAGTGTAGAAGCAATTCTCGAAAATCCCTCGATACTGGAAAACCCAAAGCTGATTGAAAAGATCGAACAGTACCGGGAACAGCTCTCAGTCAGCAAAACATTGGCAACACTGAAATGTGATTCAGACCTGCCTCTGGATCTGGAAAGCCTCAAAAGAAGACCATTTGACAGGGAAAAATGCCTCTCCCTGTTCCGGGAACTTGAGTTTTCATCACTGATGCGCAATCCGCTTCTGGGGGGGGCACCAAGGCTCAAACCCCAGACCACAATTATCGATTCCATCGAGGAACTCGGAAAATTCTGCAAGAGAATCGAAGATTGCAAGTTGATATCGATCGATACCCAGACTACTAACCTTTTGCCCAGGGCCGCTGAACTTGTTGGAATTTCCATCGCTCTCGATGAAAAAGAAGCGTTTTATGTCCCGGTTGGCCACAGGGAGGGAGCCAATTTACCCCTGGAAACGGTGCTTAACAGTCTTAAAACAGCAATTGAATCGCCGCATGTACAAAAAACAGGACAGAATCTTAAATACGACTATCAGGTGCTAAAAAACTACGGGCTGTGCATGGCTGGGATCTCTTTTGACACAATGATAGCCGCATATCTGCTCGATCCCGGAAAACGTCAGTACGATCTCGATATTCTGGCAGCAGAGTGGCTTAAAATGGAGGTATCACCGGTCAAAGAACTCATCGGGAAAGAGAATACCGGGAAAACATTTGCGGATGTCCCTTTACAAAAAGCTGCAGAATATGCCGGAGAGACTGTGTGTATCACCCTGGCATTGATGAAGGTTCTTTCGCCCCTTCTTTCGGAACGCAACTGCAGGGACCTGTTCGATAAAGTTGAACTTCCTCTGGTAACAGTTCTGGGTGATCTGGAATGGCACGGGATGCTGATCGATACAGAATTTCTGAAAAACCTCTCCATCGAGTACCATGGAGTATTGGACAAACTTACAGAAGAGATTTACGGGATGGCAGGAGGACCTCTGAATCTCAATTCCCCCAAACAGATAGGGGAGGTGCTTTTTGAGAAACTCTCTCTACCCGGATCCAAGAGAACCAAAAACGGGAGCCATTCTACAAATGTCGACGTTCTGGAGAAACTTGCTCCTGATTATCCTGTTGTCGCAAGAATACTGGAGCATCGGGAGGTTCAGAAACTGCTCTCGACATATATCGATGCCTTACCGGCGCAGATTTTTCAGGGCAGTGGACGCGTACACAGTTCTTTTAACCAGACCGTAGCGGCAACAGGACGGCTATCAAGTACCAATCCGAATCTGCAGAATATTCCAGTGCGTACCGATGCAGGGAAGAGGATAAGGGAGGCTTTTATTGCCGCTGACGACAATGTGCTTCTTTCCGCAGATTATTCCCAGATCGAGCTGAGAATCCTTGCCCATCTTTCTAAAGATCCTTTTCTCATTGATGCATTCCTTGCTGATAAAGATATCCATGCTCAGACTGCCTCGGCTATTTATGGAATCTTTCCTGAGATGATCACTCCAGAGATGCGCAGGGCCGCAAAGACCATCAATTTCGGACTGATGTACGGAATGGGACCGGTCAATCTTTCCCGTCAACTGGGAATCTCTTTTAATGAAGCAAGAACTTTTATCGAGGCCTATTTCAGGCAGTTTCCGACTGTAAAAGAGTATATGGAGAGTACAATCGAAAAAGCACGCCAGTACGGCTATACAGAAACACTGCTTGGAAGACGCAGGTACCTGCCTGAAATAAACGCAAAAAACCGCAATATCCGTGAAGCGGCTGAGCGTACAGCCATAAACACTCCTGTTCAGGGTACAGCCGCAGATATCATAAAACTGGCAATGATTGACATCCATAAAGATCTTCCTGATGTCTGCGGGGGTGCAAGGATGCTTCTTCAGGTCCATGATGAACTGGTGTTTGAGTTGCCGGAGAGGGAAGTGGATACTTTCAAGGAATGGGTGATTGGAAAAATGAGTTCAGCATACAAACTCTCTGTCCCTTTGAAAGTGGATGTCGGAATTGGCAGGAACTGGAGTGAGGCACATTAGCTTATGAGATATTTCTCGAAGAGAAAGAAACCAAGTCTGGCCTGAAGGGAAGTGCATTGAGGTTCAGCTTCTTCCCTTGACATAAGCACTACAGTGATATCTTCGTTTTCTTCAGGATTTCCTCCCTTTCGACCGCGAAAGGAGCAGAATTGATTGTTGTCCAGTTCCTTGATACATCCAAAATAGTAGATCCCCTCATCACATGCTCCGGCTGAGCTGTAGAGGATTTTGTCTGTAAGGGGGAAAATTTCATTTGGTAAGACCTCAAGACCGGTTTCCTCCTGCAATTCTCTTATAATCACTTGACCGGCATCACTTTCCTCATCGAGCATTCCTGCAGGAAACTCAAGGCTTAGCTGACCGTTTCCAATACGCCTCTGCCGGACCATCAGGTATTTCTCTTCGCCTGTATCTTTATTTTTCAGAAGTGTCACGATCAGGCAGGCATGCCCCCTGATAAAGGCGATATTGGGAAGACGGACTCCTTCAGGTGATCTTACATCTATGTCCAGAAGAGCAAAGAGGAGATCTCCGTTTTTTTTACGGATTTCACTTATCGTCTCCACCTTATTGACAGTACAGCCGGCTTTTGATACATCAGAAATCCAGTTGCGGATTTTCCTGTCAAATTTATCCGGTGTCATATTTACCTGAACATCAGATGGCAGATGAAGACCGATCCCAGGATCCCGGCTGCATCAGCGAGGAGTGCTGCGGGAAGAGCGTGACGGGTCTTTTTTATTCCGACAGCTCCGAAATATACCGCGAGAACATAAAATGTAGTTTCTGTGGATCCCTGAAAAACAGAGACCAGATAAGCCGTGAAACTGTTTGGATCTTTATTGATTATTTCAGACATGACACCAAATGCTCCGGTTCCGGAGAGTGGACGCAGAAGTGCCATAGGCAAGGCCTCTGCCGGCATCCCTATGAGACTGGTTACAGGGTTGACAAGCCAGGTAAAGAGATCCAGTGCTCCGCTCGCTCTGAACATTCCAATTGCCACAAAAATAGCCACCATGAATGGGATTATTCTCATGGCGACTTGAAATCCCTCTTTTGCTCCGTCTGTGACCGCTTCGTATACTTTGACACCCTTGAGATAGCCAAAAATAAGAATGGCTCCCATGATAATTGGTATAAGCCATCCTGTAGCACTTGTCACAAGATTATAGCTCATTGAGGGCTGGTGCCCCAGTTTGATGAAATGCCAGGGAATCGCAAAAAGAAACACAGGAATGAGTGCGATGGTAAAAATTCTGGGAAACAGGGCCGGTTTCAGCAGTTCCTGTGCTTCCTGAACTTTTTCTTCTTCCTTTACCGGAGCAGTTACAGCTTGTACAGGAACAGACACTTTGCTCCTGGAAGCAAGCAATTTGGCAGCAATGATGGCCGTGGTGGTAGAGAATGTGGTGGCAATAATCGATGGAATTAAGATACTGCCTGGATTGGTGGCTCCTGCCGCGGCACGAACAGCTATGACTCCCAGGGGGAGTATAGTAACACTTGATGTATTTATCGCCAGAAAAAGGCACATGGCGTTAGTTGCAGTTCCTTTTTCAGGGTTGAGCTTGTCGAGTTCAGTCATCGCTTTAATGCCCATCGGGGTAGCTGCATTTCCCAGACCAAGCATATTTGCAGCCATATTCATTATCATTGCACTCATCGCCGGGTGATCCGAAGGTACATCTGGAAAAAGCCTGATCATCACAGGACGGATTGCCCGGGAGATGGATTTCATAAGGCCGGCAGACTCAACGATTTTCATCAGGCCCAGCCACAGCGCCATTGCTCCTATTAGACTTATGGCCAGGGTTACTGCACTTTTTGCGGAATCAAATGAGGCCTTTGTGATCTCATCCATCCTGCCTGTATATGCGGCAACCACTATACTGGAAAGGATAAGGTAAAGCCAGATAACATTAATTACTGCGGGTTTTTTATCCATGAGAGATAAAAATACTTTCTGGTAGGGGAATGGGGCAGGTCTTCACGTGCCTGATTTAAAACTGAAAAAAGTAAAAAAGGGGACAGACTACTTTTTTACTTTTATGAAACTGCACTAATAAGCTTCCATAATGACTATCATTTTTCCTCATGTATATTGCCTTTCATGAAAAAGAAAACGGCAGCAAACACCTCATGACCGTTTCTTCAAAGCAATATTCGGCAAAACCGCGGTAGTTTCCAGTTTCGTTAGTTCGTATTTGTTTCCAGACAAAAAGGTTGAGATTGATTTTAGCCTTTCCAGTGCGATAAAGAACGACACAGCTGATGGGTCCCTCAATGAATTTCGGTCTGATATAGTTTATCGACTCTTCGATAAAACCAGGTCACTTTATATCTATCTTCTTTTTGAGCATAAGAGTACCCCGGATAAAAGAACATTGATTCAATTGAAACACTACTTAAACTCAATCCAAAACGATATCCCTGAATCGGAAAAGCATGAGGAAGGGGATTAAACAAGGTACAGAAAAAGGAATTGAACGAGTTGCTCTTAACATGTTAAAAAATGGTGAACCTGCTGAAAAAGTAGCTTTCTATACTGGTTTGTCTATAGAAAAAATTGCTTCTCTTAATAAAACAATTTTTGACAAAAATTAAAAACTGTAATTTATACCATTGTTAATGATTTGAGAAAACAATCAACTCGAAAATCACAAAGTTTCCTCTGAGATAAAAACTTGAGCTTAAACCGTTAAATATTATCTGGTTGGCAGAGATCTTGCATCATGTGCCTTATAAGAGGAATATGATGCGATCAAACTACTGCCTGAAAGCTGTCTTGCTGATTCTTTCAGCCACTTCAGCCTTCTCTCAAATCCAGCAGGAGAGGCTTGGTCTTTCTATAGGGGTAAGATCCGGATTCAGCATTTCCAGTTACTGGGGGAACGGGGTCAGTTCTTTTGAAAGAGATCTTTCCCTTTCTGTTAACGGATTCAAATCCGGTGTTCTGCCCTTCTTCACAAGTGGATTTTTTGTGCAATATGAAATCATCCCCGATTTTCTGGCTATACAGCCGGAGATTCTGTTTCTGAGATCAGGTAAAAGATGGGAAATCTCGCCTGTAGATGGTGGAAAAGCGAATTTTCAGGTTTATTCAGATTACTTCCATATACCTCTTCTGGCAAAACTGATCATCCCTTTTGTTCCTGTTACGCCCAGTGCCTATGCCGGCCCATCATTATTCATAAGATTTAAGTCCCGCTCAGAAAATATCGCCGAACTCTCTGAAACTGCCGATTTGGGGTTTCTAAAAGAACTCACTTCTGATAAGGCGGTTTCAAAGATCATCTACCCGCTGGATTTTGGTTTGACCACTGGTTTTGCACTGGATATAATTGCAGGAACAGGACGTTTTTTAATAGACTTGAGATATACTTTTGGTATGGTTGATGTATTTCACGGTGGAAAAGATTTCCGCAACTCTGCATTCTCTCTGCTGGCAGGATATGCCTGGAGCTACTAATCAGTGTGATAAGTTCCCTTAGTCGGTATCGGTATTGGCATCGAAATGAATTGACTACATGTGGTAAGATGTGGAACAATTCATTCCGATAAAGTTTTCAGTAATCAGTTCAATACAGCCGGATAATGAGTATCGATACCGATTCCGGCAGTATCCTTTTCTTACCCGTTGTCGCCTATAGCTTCTGACGGACAATCTTTAAGAGCTTCGTTGCAAGCCGCTTTTTCAGATTCATTTGCAGGTTGTTTGTAAACCACCGCAGTGGAACCGTCATCGCTCATCTTAAAATTATCCGGTGCTGTGCTCTCGCACAAACCACAGCCTATGCATTCTTCATCCACATAATAGGGGCCTTCCACATTTCCTGGTACTTTTTTCTCTTTGTTTGCCATGAAAGTCTCCTTTAAAGAGGAACGTTTAAGTGGGAATCTAATTAAAAGATACTAAAAGAGTATCAAAAAAGCAATTGTATCTCTTTAGGTGTGTTTTGTCTTAAGAAATGGTTGACAACAAATAGGTATTAAGGTATATTAATACCTGAATAGTACATAGAGAAGAGATATACTTTCTATGCTCAGACAATCAGGGCCGGTTCAAAGGAGGCCTGTATGTTTTTCTACACCGTTAAAGACATAAAAATAGTATCAATTTTGTTGACACTGATATTTCTCATCAAACTGATGATTATGTGGTGAGATGAGGTTAATACATCAGAGGCGCTTTCAATTGAAAAGTATGATAATGAAAAAGATCGCACTTGAAACACTGAACTGTGGAGAAAAGAGGGAAAGAAATAGAATTCAGGAAAAATATGGAGAGACAAATGTCAGGGAATAGTGGACGAACCGCCGGCTCAGGCAACCTTTTTTTTCTGCTCTCCTTTTACTCCAATCCGTGAGCAGTAATCAAAAACCGGACACTCGCTGCAGCGAGGATTTACCGGAAGGCAGGTATGCTGACCAAATGATACGAAGTAGGAATTGAAAGTAGTCCAGTATTTCTGAGGGAATGTTCTGCGCAGTTCCATTTCGGTTTCCAAAGGTGTTTTTGTGCTCAGGTACCCGAGGCGGTTAAATATACGATGCACATGGACATCAACACATACAGCCGGTTTATTGAAAGCTACAGCAGATACCAGATTTGCGGTCTTCCGGCCAACACCGGGAAGGAGTACAAGATCTTCCACGTCAGATGGGATCTTTCCTCCAAAAAGCTTTTCTAAAGCATCGGGAAGCGCCTTGAGATTTAAAGCTTTTTCCCTGTAGAAACCGACAGGATAGATAAGTTTTTCGATTTCTGAACTCTCCAATCTCCTGAGATCACCCGGATTTTTCACCTTTGTAAAAAGTCTACCTGCTGCGGCAACTGTTGTCTCATCTCTGGTACGTGCACTAAGGATAGTAGTGACAAGAACCTTGAAAGGATTCCTGGTCTGCAGTTCAATCAGATCCACCACAGGCATGCGGTGCTTTTTAAATTCCTGGCTGAGTATCTTGTAAACTTTCTCTATTTCCGGGCTTCTCTTCTTCATTTTTCACCTGGAGCGGTTCTTAATGTACATTTCTGAGAAGAGAAAAGGAGATCTCGAGCCGGTTTGATATGCAGGACAATGGCTCGTTATCATTTGATTCTGGAAATGCATCACTTGTAAGGACTTCTTTTCCCGAAGAGAAAAACCGTCTGTACCAGTTAAGTGTATAAAAGATCCCGGTTTCAATTGCCCCGCGGCTTCCAAAGCTTTTCATTGTGCTCAATCCGGTACGAAGTGTTAGGGCAAGGCCGAAAGACTTATGGTTGTTAAAGAAGGAATGTATACTTTCTTTTACGGATACCATCCTGGGATCATCGGAGTTAAGATCGGCTTTATTTATCGACTGCAGAGATACAAGTGGCGAAATACCTGCTCCAATGATGAAATCACTCCTGTCAACTCCATCGATCGAGAAATACCTCTCCTGTATTCGGAAACCGTAAAGAAACTCTATCCCCAGTGAGTATAAGGAAAGGTTTTGTTTGATATCAACCTTGCCCTCAAGAGAATCTTTCAAGGGAAAAACAGATGCTTTGAAACCTTTACGAATCATAGAGAAGGACAGCGCGGATGAGAAAAAATCCTTTTCCCTTATCTTATGAAATGAGACTTTGATCGGAAAAGTCATATTGTAATAATCAGCATCTTTTTTAATCACGAATTTCAGTGAAGAGGAGTCACCTTCAACTGCGAAAGAATTTGCATCCAGTCCAAAATCTCCCAGGGAGTCTGGTAGAGATTGTTTCCACAGGTCCAGAAGTGTGAAGCTTCCCAGGGTCCATCCGGCACCGGCACCGATAAACAATCCGGTGTGTTTTACGGAATCTTCGGGAGCAGGGGAGGGCAGGGAGGATTTTTCTGAGATAGAATCCGGGGAATTTGGTCCCTCTTTAGACAAAAGAGAATCCCGCTTCTCAATGATGCCGTCATTAAATACAGTGTCTACATGCTGAGAATCTGGGTTTTGTATTTCCAAAGAGTCAGATGAAGTGTTAAGCAGAGAATCGGGATTCGTCTGAGTCTCTGCCAAAACCCGAAGAAAGAACAGAAATACCAGTAATTTTATCGTGAAAATCTGCCGAACCATTCTTGTCATCATTCACCCGCTCCGGAATTGCGGTGCTTTTGTTCTGATTTCCGTGCAGTTGCTTCGATTAGAATCAGAGTGTAATCGTCCTCATAGGTAAAACTTGACAATTGCTGCTGTATCGATTGAAGCACTTTATTGAACGGGAGATGGTTGCATCCTGCCAGTATCTTTACAAACCGGTCATACCCGAGCATCTCTCCCTTGCTCTCAGGATCAAGCACCTCAAATATACCATCAGTGAACAGGAAAAACCGGTCTCCTTTCTCATACTCTATCGATTGCTCCTCGTACATGGAGTTTGGGAGCAGTCCAAGGAACGTCCCCTGGGATTTGAGTGGAATGACTGTGCCGTTCCGTTTGACCAGGACAGGAATAGGGTGTCCTGCTCTGGAATAGGTGAATTTCTTTGAACGAGTGTCAAAAATACCCCAGAAGCATGTCAGATAATGTCCTGTGTGCACATTGTCGATCATGTCCTGGTTAACTTTTGACAATAATTCGTTTACAGGCATCTCTTTTTTACTGTTGTTGTATAAAGACATCTTGGAAATCGTACCCACAAATGCGGCTGAAAGGCCGTGTCCCGAGGCATCTCCGATAAAAATTCCCATGTGTTCCGGAGAAAATTTGATGAAGTCATAGATGTCACCTCCGACTTCCGTTACAGGATGATAAACAACGGAAATCTTCAGCCCGTCAACATCAGGAGCATGTTTAGGGAGTATTCCCTGCTGAATCGTGCGTGCAAGACGAAGTTCATCACGAATGTTCGCCTGTGCTGCCTTGAGATGTTTCATTGCCCTGGCAAGAGAAGCATTCTTCTTTTCCAGGTCAAGTTTGAGCTGTTCAAGAAGAGTTATATCACGGATATGTTCGATAATGCAGCGGGTCTTCTTTTTCCCCATAGTCAGGTCAAATGTGGAAAAAGAGATCGATATTGCCCCGCTTCCTGAGGGATGCTTTGACAGTTCTATTGTCGCGGGCTGCCCTGATGAGAAAGATTGCTTCATCAGGCAGTCCTCACATGGATAGGTACGATTTCGCAGAAGCGTGTAGCATTTTTTATTGATTGTATCCTGAAAATTACTGGATATCATGGAAATATAAGCTTTGTTTGCACGTTTTACAGTGTAGTCTTCGGTGATAACCGCCAATGGGTCACTCACTCCATCCAGCATATCCTCCAGGCCGATTTTACTTCGGTAAATAAGGTGCAGAGGATATTTGCGGTAGAGTGCAACAAGGGCTAAAACTGCAATCAGTCCGCCTGCGGAAAAGATTATTTGGTACAACAGCTCCATTTAAACCATCTTTCCGGCTTTGTACTGCGCTGAGGACTGCCGAAGGTAATTGGGAAGGATCTCTGTTCCCTGTTTCCAGACCGAGAAATCCTGTATCAGAGATGCTCCTATGGAAGCACAGAAAAAACCACGCTGAAATGGATATCTCTCAACTTGAAACCACCCCTGATTACCTTCAAGAAAATTAAAAACCGTGCTGCGGGAATAACCCATGCTATCAGTAATTATAACATCAGCCGAAGCTGCAAGATGCCTGAATTGATCTGAACTGCACAATAGATCTTCACTTGTGCGTTGGAGTCTCCTGTCCGAAGAGATGAAAGAGGCGTAGAATACTTCATCGTTGCGTGCATCAATAGCTGCCACTATTTTCCCCTGGTACATGATACCTGCGTGGGCGAGGATCATAAGGGATGAAACAGGGCAGATCAGAGCATCGCGGCCAAAGCAGAACCCCTTTGCAAAAGCAATCCCGATCCTGAGTCCTGTAAAAGATCCCGGACCGGTGCTTACAGCTACATGCTGCACCTGTTGCGGTTCTACAGAGTTGGCACTGAGAATCATCTTGACTATTTGAGAGATGTGCTCTGCATGGGAATTACGGACAAAACGGGAATAAGATGCCACCGGGAGATTGTCCTGAAAAAGAGCCACTCCCAGATCAATTGATGAAGTGTCGATTCCCAGAACCCAGCTCATGCGACAACAGTACTCCGTTTTGCAAGTGCAGAATTGATCATTTCATCAAGAAGTCCTGAATAAGTTCCTCCGGCAGCGCAAAAAGCTTTTGGCAGAAGCGAATTTCTTGTCAGTCCGGGAAGAGTGTTCGTTTCCAGAATGTACATTTCAGAATCTTTCATAATCATGTCTGTACGGGAGATGCCTTTACATCCCAATGCACGGTGGGCAATCAGTGCGTTGCGGCGGATACTCTCCAAAACCTGCTCAGATTGCGGAGCGGGAACTATATCCTCGGAACCGCCGTCACTGTACTTGGCCGTATAATCGAAGAACTGTGATCTGGGCCGTATCTCTATAGGTGGAAGGGCTTCCAGAGAGCCATCGGATCTCTCCAGAACAGCACAGGAGAATTCGGCTCCTCTGATAGCAGTCTCTATGAGCAATTCAGATGAATATGTCGACAGTTCATTTAAGAACTCTTCAAGCTCCTTCCTGTTACCAGCCCTGCCCATCAGGCGGCTCGAACCGGACTGAGGACATTTGATAAAGCATGGGAAACCGTGTCTGGCACAGATTGTATCCACTGTTACATCAGGGTAATCCTTCCCGTAAAGAGAATAGGGTGGGACAGTGAGACCTTTTTGCTGATAGATAAACTTGGAGGCGATCTTATTCATTGCCAGAGCGCTGGCGAATACACCTGATCCGGTGTAAGGGATTCCTATGGTGTCCAGAAATCCCTGGATCACCCCATCCTCACCGAAACTTCCATGCAGCGCCAGAAAAGCTGCATCACATCCCTCCCAGACCTTATGTGAAGAAGATGCGGTGAAGGGACCCTGGAAGAGCCTGGATGCATCCGGGCGCACCAGGTCCTCAAGCGAAGGAATTCCGGTATTGATGTCCTGGAAATAGAAATGCTTGTCTCTGGTGATAACCACAGTTCTGAGGCGATATCTACTTTTGTCTATATGTGAAAGCACTTCCAGTCCTGAACTCAGGGAGACTTCATGCTCGGCTGAAGGACCACCCATAACGATGTTAATCAGATCTGTCATTTTCTTGCTGCCTTTAGTTTTCCGCTTATTACCTCAACAACCGATTCGGCAGCGACTCTGTACTGTTCGCGGCTGTCACGTTCACGAACAGTAACAGTGTCATCTTCCATTGACTGACTGTCAACAGTGATGCAGAAGGGAGTACCGACCTCGTCCTGCCTTGCATACCTGCGGCCGATCGATGATGTGTGGTCATAAAAGGAGTTTATGGAATTGTCAAGGAGATCCTTGAATATCTTTTCTGCTTTTTCCGGCATGCCGTCTCTTTTGACCAGGGGGAGCACAGCTGCTTTGATCGGAGCCAGCGATGGATGGAGGTGAAGAACCGTCCGTGCGTCCTTCCCTTCACCTTCCACATCGTAGGCATCCACCAGAAATGCCAGAGTAGCTCTGTCTGCTCCTGCTGCGGGCTCGATCACAAAGGGGAAATAGTGCTGCTTGCTTTCCTCATCGAAGTAGGCGAGGCTTTTGCCGCTTGCTTCTGAATGTTTTTTAAGATCGTAGTCGGTCCTGTTCGCGATTCCTTCCAGTTCGCTCCATCCGAATGGAAATTTGTATTCTACATCTGCACAGGCTTTGGCATAATGTGCCAGTTCGTCTTTATCGTGGTCGCGCAGACGTAGATTTTCCGTTTTGATACCGAGATCTTTGTACCATTGAAGCCGGGCATTTTTCCAGTAGTCATACCACTGCTGGTCATCAGCAGGCGGAACAAAAAACTCCATTTCCATCTGCTCGAATTCACGTGTGCGATAGGTGAAATTGCCGGGAGTGATCTCGTTTCTGAAACTTTTTCCAATCTGCCCGATACCAAATGGTGGTTTGAGACGGGAGGATTGCTGGACATTCAGGAAATTGACAAATATTCCCTGTGCTGTTTCCGGACGCAGATAAACGGTTGCAGACTGGTCTTCAACAGGACCCATGAAAGTCTTGAACATGAGGTTGAATCTGCGCACAGGAGTAAACTCACCGCCGCATTTGGGACAGCAGTCAAGGTTTTCCAGATGATCGGCGCGGAAACGCTCCTTGCATTTTTTGCAGTCCACAAGTGGATCGGTGAACCCGGAGAGATGCCCGGAGGCTTCCCAGACTTTAGGATGCATCAGTATCGAGGCGTCGAGACCAACGACATCCCGGCGGTTTGTAATCATGGATTTCCACCACGCTTCCTTGACATTGCGCTTAAGCTCGACACCGAGAGGTCCGTAATCCCAGCAACTGTTAAGACCGCCGTAGATCTCACTGGACTGAAAAATTATACCGCGTCTCTTGCAGAGACTTACTATTGTGTTCATCAAATCGGGACCTGCTGTCATTCTCTCCTCCGGATTATTGAAAAGTTTTGCAAAAAGTCTGTTTTAAATGATTCCCGCTGCCTTTAAATTACTTCTGATTCTGTCCTTTATTGAAACGTCGGTTCCGGGGATAAACTGAAGCCTGGTTATCATTTCGTAAAGATTAATATACCTGGATGAAAGTTCGATAATCAGTTCATCAGGAGCCTTGGGGAGAACTTTGTCTTTGTAAGGATCGCAGTTGTTCCTGAACCAGAGGCGCAGAAATTCTTTGTCGATATTCTCCGGCTCCTCTCCTTTGTCAAATTTTTCCCGGTATGTACTCTCGAGCCAGTACCTTGAGGAATCAGGAGTGTGAATCTCATCAATTAAAACTATGTTTCCATCGGTATCGAGACCCAGTTCGTATTTGGTATCAACCAGAATCAAACCATTGCGTGATCCTACTTCTGTTCCGAAATTAAAAAGGGCGAAAACTATCGATTCCAGCTTCTTCCAGATCTTTTCATCGATTATTCCTCTGGAAATAATCTCCTGTGCCGACATCGATTCATCGTGTTCATCTGATTTGGTTGTAGGAGTGAGAATCGGCTTGTCGAACTTCTGGTTTTTCACCATACCATCAGGTAGAATGTTGCCGCAGATATTGCGGATACCATTGGAGTACTGGCTCCAGGCTGAAGTGTCAGTTGATCCTGTCAGGTAGCCACGCACCACAAACTCAACCGGGAACACTTTGCATTTTTTTGCTATGGTGATGTTGGGATCCGGGACAGATATCAGATGATTTCTGACAATATGGGTTGTATTGTCAAACCAGAACCTGCTGATCTCGTTGAGAACCTGCCCTTTAAAAGGGATATTAGCCAGGACACGATCAAAAGCGCTTTGCCGGTCGGTTGTGACAAGCATGAGAGTCTCACCCAGATCGTAACTGTCACGTACTTTGCCTTTCCGCAGACCGCTGATTCCAAGAAATGATGTGTCGTCGAGACAATTACTGAGATGTTGAGAGATTGTTTCTCTGGAGACCATAAAACCCCATAGCAGAAAAGTTGGAAAATAAACTGCCTTATAAAGCAGTGAATCCCATAAAATAATACCCGCAGAATATGGCATCGTATTACGATTAAAAGAATAGAGATATTCTGAGAATCTGCTGCTTGCCCAAGGATGATCTTTACCCATGTTTTCTTCCTGGAGCTAATAATTTTGCTTGTTATTTCGAGGAGTCCGCGGGGAGAAATCTTTTCAATTCACACTTTGATCGAGGTGGAAATTCCGGTATCGATTTCGATACCGACTCCGACATGAATTACTGCGGACTTAAAACCCGTTGGCCGGCAAAACATTACCAGTTCCGACCAGGAAATAAAGCGTTTGAGCACTCAAGGATAAAAAGACTGGCAGAGAATTTGCGCCTCACCCTGAGCGATGTATAGCATGAATACGGGTATCTTGTTGAATCGGACGTCATTACAACAAGCCCGTGAGGAGAAATCTTTGTCATCACATTACATACCGGGCAAAAGTATCGGTTTCGATACCGACCCCGAACAGATTCATCAATTTGATCGCTATTAGTTAACTTGACCTTACTTACATTGATTAACTATATTTAATAAGTTTTTCTCAATTTTTTCTTACTGGTAAAAAATGATAATAGCTATCGATGGACCGGCAGGATCAGGTAAAAGCACAACTGCAAAAATAGTTGCATCCCGTCTCGGTATCACATATCTGGACACAGGAGCGATGTACCGTGTTATTACCCTGAAAGCGCTTCGTGCCGGCATCCCTGCCACTGATGAGCCTGCTCTGGCCAGGCTGACTGCAGACACGGTAATCAGTTTCTCTGGCAAGCTTCCTGATACCAGGGTATTTATGGATGGGGAAGATGTCACTGATGCTATCCGGGGTAGTGATGTCACTTCCAATGTCTCAGATTATTGCGCTCCGAAGGTGGTAAGGGAGGCGCTGGTGGAGCAGCAGAGACGGATTGCCGAGGGTAACAGCGTTGTTTGTGAGGGCAGGGATATCGGCACAGTGGTTTTCCCCAATGCCGATCTGAAATTTTTCATGACCGCTTCAGTTGTTGAGCGGGCGAAGAGAAGGCAGAAGGATTTTGAGAAGCTTGGCATTTCCAAATCGGTGGATGAGCTTGTAGAGGAGATCACACTCAGGGATAAAAAGGATTCCACCCGCGCCAACAGTCCTTTGTGCAAGGCGGATGATGCTCTGGAAATAGACACTACATCGATGAGTCTTGAAGAGCAGGCAGAACTGATAATTGAGAGAGCCTTACGGCTCATGAAAGAGGAACAAAAAAAGTAATCTCCAGGTATCATCAGGTGCCTGAAATATATCCATTAACCTTAACCCAAGTTACAGGAGTGCAATTAATATGTCGGATGCACTTACAGAAAAAAAAGCCCTGAAGGGTTTTGATGCCTCAGGCAATGAAGTG